>DATKMG010000766.1:0-5135 GCA_035541995.1 Terriglobia bacterium | reverse complement strand
AACACCCTGCGCATGATGGAGAATCCAGTCGCAGCGGCCCGCCGCCTTGGCCCATACACCGTCGCCACTCATACGAAGGACGTAGAGGCCTGCCGGCACGTCCCGCCGGAGGAGTGGTACTTTTTTTCTTCAGTCCCCGTCGGGACGGGACTGGTCGACATTCCCGGCGTCGTGAAAGCCCTTCAGGAAAGCAGCTATGCCGGAGTCCTGGCCGTGGAGAGCGATCACCACAAAGATAACCAGGATGAGGACCAACTGGTGGCCAAGAGCATCGCTTATCTAAAGAGTCTGCTTCAACAAATGAGGGTGGGCTGAAATTGCACGGTGGAGGAGGCAATGAAAAAGCTGAATGTCGCACTGATCGGGTACAAGTTCATGGGCAAGGCCCACAGCTATGCTTTGATGGCCAGTCCGTTTTTCTTCAAAGATGGGGCCCAACCGATGCGGAAAGTTATTGTAGGCCGCCATCTCGCTCCGCTTCAACAAGCCGCAAAGGACTTTGGCTGGGAGGAGTACTCGACCGACTGGCGCGAAGTGGTAAACCGGCCCGATATCGACGTGGTGGATATCGCCTCGCCGCCCAATACCCACGCCGAAATCGCCATCGAGGCAGCCAAGGCCGGTAAGCATATATTCTGTGAGAAGCCTTTCACGATTTCGGTAACTGAAGCTGAACAGGCCCTGGAAGCGGTCAGGCGAACAGGTGTCAAACACATGGTTGGGTTCACTTACCGGCGGGTGCCTGCAATTGGCCTGGCCAGGAACTTGATTGAGTCCGGTCGTCTTGGGCGGATATATCATTGGCGTGCCGTTTATCTCCAGGACTGGATCATGGACCCTCAATTCCCGCGCATCTGGAAGCTCAATAAAGCCATTGCGGGGTCCGGTTCACATCACGAACTAAACAGCCACCTCATCGACCTGGCGCTGTATCTGGTTGGCCGGATGACGCGGGTGGTTGGCATGGAACAGACCTTCATCAAGCAGAGGCCAGCCCCTGCACAGACAGAAGAGTTATCCACTATGCTCACGGCGGCGAAAGGCTCGTCCGGGCTCGAACCGGTGGACGTGGACGATGCCACCCTGTTCCTGGCCCGCTTCGCCAATGACGCGGTTGGCACTTTTGAGGCCACGCGCTTTGCGGCCGGCCGTCGCAACCACAACCGGTTAGAAGTCAATGGCTCGAAAGGGTCAATCGTTTTCAACCTGGAAGATATGAACCGGCTGGAATATTACAATGCCGAAGACCCTCAAGATGTGCCGGGGTTTCGGTCGATCATGGCCACTGAGGGCTGTCATCCGTATATCGCCCACTGGTGGCCCCCCGGCCATTCGATCGGTTACCAGAATGCGTTTGTAAACCAGTTTGCCGACTTCTTCCGGTCCATTGTGGAAGACAGCAAGCCTGAACCGGGTTTTGAGGAAGGATTGGAGAACCAGAAGGTTTTGGAAGCAGTCTCGCGTTCGATCGACCGCAACGGATGGGTCGAGATTGGTTGATTTCCAGTGGACCAAAAGGCAAAGTCTGCAATTCTTACCACAGAGACACAAGGGGACCAAGGCAAGCCCCATGATGCGGATTTTTCAAGGCCCATCAGGAACCCTACGCGTGTCAATATCTTTCAGAATGGTTGTGCAACCCAAGTTAAGATCCCTCGCAATTCCTGCTAGGACAGGCTCTTGGGCCCTTTCTTTGTGTGCTTGTGCCTCAGAGGTGAGAAATCCGGGATAGGATGGATTTCTTCATGATCAATTCAGTGGAAAACCGCACAGGAGCGGATTGATGGCCAGAAGGATTCTCGTAACCCCCCGATCTGTTACAAGAGACGGGCATCCTGCCCTCCAGCGTCTGAGAGACTCTGGTTATGATGTCCTGTTTTCGTCGCCGGGCAAACAGCCGGACGAGCAGGAATTGATGCACCTGCTGCCCGGTTGTGTGGGATACCTGTGCGGGGTTGAGAAGGTCACGAGGCGGGTGTTGTACGAAGCCCCTGAACTTCAGGTCATCAGCCGAAATGGTACTGGTGTGGACAATATCGATATGGCTGCTGCCCAGGCGCTGGGTATTCGGATTCTGCGAACTGAAGGGGCCAATGCACGGGGCGTGGCAGAATTGACCATGGGTCTCATCTTGGGGCTGATTCGCTCCATCCCATTTTCGGACCAGTGTATCAAGCAGGGAGGGTGGGAACGCCGCATGGGCATCGAGTTGGCTGGACGCACGCTTGGCTTGATCGGGTGCGGTTCGGTGGGCAGGTTGGTGGCAGAGCTGGCCCCGGCCTTCGATTTGAAGGTACTGGCCTATGACCCTTGCCCGGACCCCCACTTCCAGCCGTCTGTTGCCTTTTCATACGTCCCTCTGGATCAGGTTTGGCTGTCAGCAGACATCATCAGCCTCCACTGTTTGGCAACCGGAGAGAGCCGTCCACTCATTGATGCAGATACAATTGCTGGAATGAAGAAGGGAGTTTATCTCGTCAACACAGCCCGAGCCAGTCTGCTCAATGAGGCTGCTGTATTGAACGGCTTGGAGTCAGGACAGATTTCGGGAGTCGCTGTGGATGTCTTTGATGAAGAGCCTCCCCAGGACTCGCGGTTCACAAGCCACAGCCGGGTGATTGGAACGCCACACATCGGCGGTTTCACTGTCGAAAGCGTGGATCGCGCAGTGTCTGCCGCGGTGGATAACCTTCTGCAAGAACTGCAACCAGTTGTGTGAGGAACGTATGAATCAGATCTGTAGATCTGTAGGATGCGTTAGTCGCAGTTTGGCGTAACGCATCAAAACCCGGTGCGTTACGACGAATAATGCCTCACGCACCCTACTCTCTGTTGAAGGGTGAACGTTTGACTCGCTCATGCTTCAACAAGCTCAGCATGATCGGTTTGTGTGAACAGCATTAGCCTGTCCTTAATGCTCTTCCGTCAGCAGAATCCGTTCAACCAAAACGCGAATTGAGATACGCAGAAAATTGTCACCTTAATATTCAGAAATCAACCAAGATCCAGGAAATCTCTTTGAGCCCTTCCCTCCACGTCAGGTCATTGCCACCTCCGACTGCTTTAGATATGGCGGAGCAAGGGAGTCTGGTATTGGAGTGGCTAGGTCAGGCAGGATTCTTTCTGCGCTACCGGGGCCTCAACGTCATCATTGATCCCTACCTCTCCGATTCGCTGGCCGAGAAATACAAAGGGAAGGAATTCCCGCACGTCCGGATGATGTCTCCCCCGATCCAACCCCAGGATGTGCGTCAGCTGGATTGGGTACTCTGTACGCACCGTCATTCGGACCATATGGATCCCGGCACATTGCCGGTACTGGCAGATGTTAATCCTCGTTGCCGCTTCATCGTTCCACGTGCTGAGCAAGAACATGCCTTGGCGATGGGCTTGACAGCCTCCCGCACCGAGTTTGTTAACGCGGGCGAAAAGTTGAATCTGAGAAAAGACGTTTGGCTGGAGGTCCTTCCGTCGGCTCACGAGCAGTTCAAGGTCAACACCGCAGGGATGCATCATTACCTAGGTTATATCCTGGGGATCGATGAAATCCGGCTGTATCACTCCGGCGACTGTGTTCCGTATGACGGTTTGGCGGAACATCTTCTGGCACGGCAAATTGACGTGGCCCTGTTGCCCATCAATGGCCGCAGTGAGAATCTCCGCCTTCGGGGGGTGCCGGGCAATTTCACTTTCGAAGAGGCCGTCAACCTTTGTCAGGCAGCTCGAATCCCGGTCATGGTCGGGCATCACTGGGGCATGTTCGATTTCAACACCTGCGATCCGGAGATAGTGCGCGGTCAGATGAGGACTCAGAATAAGGGAGTAGCGTGCTACCTTCCCAGCATCGGTTTCTCTCTGGTGTGTACGAAAACGCCGACCTGCGGCGAAGAGAGTAACAAATCATCTTGAAGTTCTAAGCGGCCTCAATTCGTCCGCTCAGCTTGGAGTACATCTCAAATCATTGGTTCTCTTCCGGGAACTCGGGTGGCGCAGACTTGCGCAGTGCGCATGTCTGCGGACAAGATTGCCTCAAGGGAGCCGGTCGGTCGACAAGAATCTGGCCTTCTCCAGACGAGAGTACTCTCATCTCATCTCAACTCAAACCAGCTTAGGGGACTGCCGGCCAGCTTGCGTTTGACCGGATTACCTTGCCGGCAGTCCAGCCTCCCTCCCGCTTGGTTTCGTATCAAACACAGAAGCCGTGCAAACGTCGCTACCCGACTCGCAAGGTCGTTTCGTCGTGAATCCTCTCTGACATTTGACTCGCCTTCAAATTCTGCAAGATGTATTTTGTGGGATGTTGCTTCAGGCTTGCGCAGACTTGGGACCCGTTGGCGAATCGAACAGGTCATTCATCGCAGACATGCCCACTGCGCATGTCTGCGCCACCCCTCGGAGAATCATTTTAGTAGAAGCATTACCGGCAAACTTTTCAGCAGGGCCTGACGGCCCAGATTGGGATTCCCCTTCATACTTCCATTTGCCCAGATAAACAGCCAGCTATTTGAGCGCCGAACCGGGCTTGGCCGGTTGGTTGGACTGTTGGGCAAAAGCGAATGTGCTGAGGCAAGCGGCTACGACCAATCATGGGTTTCCAGAATCTAACCTGTTCCGATTTTGAGAAACCGAATCCCCTTTTAGGATTCATGTCCTACCAGTCGGTATCTGTGGCAGAATGTAGCCGGAAACAGAAATGTTCTCAAGGAATGGCGAATGGCTAAGGTACTGGTCGTAGGTTTGAATCCGGCCTGGCAAATCACACTGGAATTCGCAAGCTTCCATTGGGGGCAGGTGAACCGCGCCGAAGTTCGGCACGAATTCGTGGCCGGGAAGGGCCAGAATGTAGCCAAAGTGCTCTCCCGTTTTGGTCACGAGGCCTGGCTGCTCCAGGTGATCGGGGGCGCCAATGGACAGCGGGTGGAGAAAGTGCTTTGTCGGGAGGGGGTCCATCTGCTGAATGTCTGCGTTTCGGCGGAGAGCCGGATCTGCACCACGATCATCGACAAGGCCACCGGGCAGGTCACCGAACTGGTTGAACCTTTCCTGGTCGGTCCGAAAGAGAACGCCATGCGAAGAGCCCTGGACCTCATTCCGCCCAAGGCAGGTTCGTTTGATGCCGTTATTTACTGCGGCAC
>DATKMG010000765.1:0-6125 GCA_035541995.1 Terriglobia bacterium | reverse complement strand
CGAAATTCCCGTTCCTGAAAACGGGAACTACAGCCAGAAAGCCTTTCCCGCCAGTTGTTAATTCCAGGATCGGAGTTACCTTGACGGATTTGTCTTGGATGGCCTGCCGGAGGGTTGTCTGTCGGAGGGACTCAGATTCCTCGTTGGGGCGATTTACCAAGTCGGTCTTTAAGAACGGTTCACTCCAAACTGCCTTCGTCCGAACATTCTCATACTCAATTGCCTGAAAACCAGGAACCTGTCCGATAATCTCTTTGCAGAAACTCAGGAATTGTTCATGGCGTACGATCACGCTATTTACCCAGAAGTTTCTGACTTGTTGTAGAACTGATACTCTCTCGCTTACAAAGGACTCAATCCCATTTTTAAGCTGGTTTGCACTCATCTCTGTATTCTGTGTTTGCCTTTGTCGGTCTGTACTGGCGATGGTGTACCAGATATACAGGCTCAGACATAGAAAAATGACAAAGACTTCCAGAGAAAACAGGAACTTTTTAAATTGCATTGTTCATTCGAAAGGACGAATTTCGACGTACGGCGACGACTATAGCAAATACAAATGGATTATTCAAACAGCCGAGAGGCTTGCTAGGTATTAGAGATGGACCATGGAACCAGAAATTCACAATTCTTGAGGAAAAACCTGTGGAAAATGGAATTCAGCAAGGCACAACTTGTTTGAAATATTGGACAAAGAGCTGTTTGCACAAAAAATGGTCAATTTGTATTAGACTGAAAACAATAGATTTATTGTTTCAATTCCCCAGAAATGCCAAATTGACGAAGCCATTTCGCCGAGATCCTTGACTGAAAGGAGTTTTCCACAGCGTGAGGATTGGACCACGCACAGGGGGCGGATTTTGCCAGTGTGGGCGGGAGGAACCCTCATCGGACACGGGAATCACGATATGCACAAGAGCAAGGCCGCGACCCGCCTATGTCTAGCCCCGTTCAGGGCGTCTATGCCGATCCACAAGCTGCCCTAAGTAGTCTCTGAGTTGCCCGCTTAACTTGGGATCCTCAGCAATTTCTTTCAGGTCTGACAGTTTTAGATTGGATATGAACTTGAGAGTCCTCCCCATTGTGAGGAAGTTGGTCCTCAGAAGTGCCAGTTGGACATCGTAGCAGAGGGACCATCTTTTGTGACTGGCCGCTGCCTCGACAAGGTGAGTTGAGCATCCTGGGCGACTCAGGATTTGGAGAAGGGTTGCTTCACCCAGCCGGGGATTATCCAGGGCCGCGGTAATGATTAAAGGATGGTCGGTTCTTAGCAGTTCGCCTGCTATTCGGCTAGTTGATCGTCTGGCTAAGGTGATCTTCTGCCCCGGCGGGAGCTTGGGGAGCTGGGAAAGTACCAGATTCTCGGCAAGTTCTTTGACCTCATGAGGAACGGCAGGCTGCAGTGAGACTGCCACGAGATCGAATACGAACAGGGATTTCAGGAGTTCCATAGAAATTCTGACGGGAGTTTTCGGATGCAGACTGAGTCCCCGCTTTATGGGATACGAAGACAGCCATTTCTTCGTCTGGGCGATTTCTTTAATCACGGTGGCTGGGAGTTCTCGACGGTTCAGGAGAACCAGAACTTCGGTTTCAGTTATGAATGGATTGCCCAAGAGTGCCAACAGAACCCGTTCGACGGGGGAGCGAAGAAAAGGTGCAATTTCTTCCAGTGGGCAACTGCTAGCTAGTTGCTCAGCTTCAGCCACACTCAAGTGTTTCATTTTGGACTGTCCGATGCCGTTGCCATTGGAAAAAGAGCAATCCGCAGATTCCTCCAAAGAAGTCTAGCAGGACGTCATTCAAGCTGGCGGATCTAGAGGGGACAAAAATCTGGTGAATCTCGTCACTGCAAGCGTACAGTAAAATGCCGAGGGCAGTCCACACGACTCTGCGGAAACCGTGAGGCAGGGGGGCTCTCTGATCCAGAGCACGCATCAACAGCAAAGAGAAAATGAAATATTCGGACCAGTGCCCGAGTTTCCTCACGAAGAAATGAACTGTCAATTCCAGTTCAGTGGACACGCTTGGGTACAACCAATGAAGAATTGGACCGATTATCCGCGAAGTGCTTGCAGACGAAAACTGCCCGGTGGAAAAAAAGAAGATGACGCCAGCCCAAGAAATAACGGGGATCCAATACTTAAGCAACGATCGCATCAGTGTTTCGGCTCTTCCGGCGGGTTTATGAAATGTCCGGACCGTCCCCCTGCCTTTTCGACCAGGCGGATTTCTGAAATGGTCATGCCACGATCGGCAGACTTACACATGTCATAAAGGACAAGGGCCGCAACTGACACGGCTGTGAGAGCTTCCATCTCGACTCCCGTTCGCCCCTCCGCAACAACTCTGGCTTCTATCGAGATTCCTCTCTCGGAAGGCTGGCATTGAACTTCAATAAGATCGAGGATTAGGGGATGGCACAGTGGGATCAATTCAGCTGTTTTCTTCGCTGCCATGATTCCGCCGAGTCGTGCTGCCTCCAGCGGGTTTCCCTTGGGAATCTTGCCATCACGGATCATTTCCACAACATCCGCCGACATCTCGACCAATCCTATTGCTCGGGCCATCCGTCTGGATACTACTTTATTAGAGACGTCGACCATACGAACTCGGCCTTCTTCATCGACATGAGTGAACCGCTCCATTGTTCATCGTCCTATTAACTGAACTGAAGGTCTGAGAATAAAAGGACCTCAACCTTGCTTCCTTTCTCAAGGCGAGTCGACGCCTCAGGCACAATCAGGAAGCTATTCACACGATTCAAACTGAAAATGTCTGCCGACCCTTTCCATTCCACAGGCAGAACTTCCATCCTCTCATGACAGCTGGTCAAGACAGCTGGCAAAAAGGAAGTCCTTCCCGACTTGTCAACCACGGACTCGAGTAACACGCTATGGACAATTGGCAGAGGCCCTGGCAGGAATCCCTGCAAACAATCAAGCAGCGGCCGAACAAAAAGCTCGAACGTTACAAACGTTGAGACAGGATTCCCCGGAAGCCCGAAAACAAACCTTTCGCCCAATGTCGCAAAGACAACTGGTTTTCCAGGTCGGATGCTGACAGATTCAAAGTGAATTTGTGCACCGCAATCCAACAGAACCTTTTCAACAAGATCGTACTTTCCGGCCGAGACACCCCCACTAATTATGAGGACTCGATTTTTCAGTCCTTGTTCGATGCGGGAACGCAGGTCCAGTTCAGAATCGCGAGCCAGAGCCAACAACTCCGGTTGTGCCCCAGAATCGAGGATTTGTGCCATCAATGAGTAGGAATTTGTATTGCGAATCTGTCCCGGAAGAGGTTGCCGATCAACCTCAGTCAACTCGTCTCCCGTGGGGAGTACAGACACAATCGGGCGCCGGTATACCTTTACGCTGGACTTGCCAACTGTGGCTAATCCTGCCAATTCGAAACTGGAAATCAAAGTTCCGGGCAGGGCAAGAGTCTCGCCTCGGGATTTTTCCGACCCGCGCGAGGAGAAGTTCTCGCCACGACGAACTCGTTTATGAATTCGGATCCTCCCATCCCCGATGGGTTCAGTGTTCTCGATCATCACGATGCTATCGGCGCCGACAGGAACAGGCGCGCCGGTCATGATCTGCATTGCTTCAGTGTGAGCGACGACCCGAGCCGGCCAATCCCCTGCCCTGACCTCGCCAACGCGCTTCAGATCGACCGGCAATTCGACTAGATCGTCAGCCTTTATTGCATAACCGTCGCGCATGGCGCGATCAAAAGGTGGTTGGTCCTGGTCCAGGACAACGGGTTCGGCAAGAACTCGGCGGTAAGATTGGGTCAATGGCAAAGTCTCGGCGGGGAGGCTCGAGGGGTTCAGCATCTCGCACTGCCTCAGTACCAAGGCTCTGGCGGACTGGAGATCTAACACAGACAAAAGTTAGCACAGAGGCTGTGGGGTGTCAAAATTTTACTTTTAATAAGCCTACCTGTATCATACTCTTGCATCCGTTGTGCCACTGTACGACAACCTCCACGACTCCGGTCGGTCGACTTCTTAATTCAAGGCGGGATCGCTTCCATGAGCAAAGAAAGAATACTGATAGTAGACGATGAGTCATCCGCACGGATTGGGCTGGCTGACCTTCTCTCTAATTGGAACTACATCACCGGATCGGCCGAAGACGGGGAGAAAGCCCTCGCCCTAGTGTCGCAATTCAACCCATCTGTCGTGATCACCGATCTCATTATGCCAGTCATGGATGGAATGGCGCTCCTCAAGAAACTTCGTCAAGGATATCCAGAAGTGGCGGTCATCATGTTGACTGCACAGGCTAGCATTGACAGTGCGGTAGAGGCCATTAAGGAAGGAGCTTACGATTACCTAGAGAAACCCATCGATCATACGCGCTTGCGGATCCTGCTGGAAAAGTGCCTGGAACAAAAAAGAACTCTCAAACAAGTTGAGCTTCTGAAAAGCCAGCTCAAGCAATATGGGGCATTTGGAGAATTGGTAGGTGTCTCCCGCCAAATGCAAGAAGTTTATCGCCTGATTGAACTGGTGGCCCCCAGCACGGCTTCTGTCTTGATCACCGGGGAGAGTGGTACAGGTAAGGAACTGGTGGCCCGAACGATTCACCAATTGAGCCCCAGGAAAGATGGGCCTTTCATTGCCATCAATTGCTCTGCGATCCCGGAAACGCTGATGGAAAGCGAGATCTTCGGCCATGAAAGGGGAGCATTTACGGGAGCTTTGGAACGCCGGCAAGGGTGTTTCGAGCTGGCCAATGACGGGACAATCTTCCTCGATGAAATTGCGGAAATGCCCGCCGGGACTCAGAGCAAGCTGCTCCGCGTGATAGAGGAACGGAAATTCCGCCGACTCGGAAGCAAGAACGAAATTGACGTGGATGTGCGGATCGTCGCGGCAACCAACAAACCCCCGTTGAAGGCCGTGGACGCAGGAGAATTACGCAATGACTTATACTATCGGCTCAATGTCTTTGCCATTTCCCTCCCCCCTTTGCGGGAACGAATGGAAGACGTTCCAGTCTTGACCGAGGCTTTGCTGCGAGAATTGAATGGAAAACACGGCAAGTCAGTAAAAGGGGTCACCGACAAGGTGCTGAAGACCTTTACTGCTCACAACTGGCCGGGAAATGTCAGAGAATTACGAAACGTTCTGGAACGGTCTCTGATTCTGAGTGATCGGGAATATATCGAGGAGCGACACCTACCCCTTTTGGAGGCCAGGGAACCCCCGAATTCCGGGAATGCCGTATCCATCTCGGTCGGTACGACGGTGGCTGAGGCTGAAAAGCGACTTATCTACAAGACCCTGGAATTCACCGAAAATAACAAGACAAGAGCCGCCGACATCCTGGGGATCAGTCTGAAAACCCTGCACAACAAACTCAATACCTATGACGCTGAGGCTCAAAACTAGACTGACTCTGGTCATGACGTTGCTAGTAGTGGCACCCTTGGCCATTGCGTCTTTGTTAGGCATCGTCAGTTTTACACACGAACTGATCCAGAAGACATATGAGCAGAGTCAGTTGATCAGTCAGCAGATCTACGAGCAGGTCCGCGAAGTCTTGGCCAATGAACCCAGGGTCCCACCGCCAACGGCTGACTTGCCGGCTTTTTCCGAATTTCTCAAGGATGTGCTTTCGTCCAACGCGGGTTTGACTTCCCTTTTGGAGTCAACCAGTAATAATTCCCCCACAATTGTTTATATCGCCATCACTGACGTCAATGACACGATTCTGGCGCACTCCAACGCGACACTGTTGGGAACCCGACTAGTTGCCGCCGAACCCTTCAGCCGCCTGACACTTGCCTCACGGTTTCACCAGTTGACGACCCTCTATTATTCCAATCGGTTCACCAACTTTGAGGTGGCACTTCCGATGGTGGACAGTCAGGAGAGGCTAGTGGCGACAGTCCGGGTTGCCATGAACGCAGCCTTGATCCAGAGTAAACTTGACGAATATATGCGCAAGAGCTTGGTCACTGCAGGATTAGCACTGTTGATCGCTACGACAGCGGCCGCATTGCTGTCGACTTTGCTGCTGAAACCCCTTGACTTCATCTCGGCAGGGATTGAAAGAATGGTCAAGGGAGAATTCGGAAAGCCAATTCGAATGAGTCGCCGGGATGAGTTG
>DATKMG010000764.1:0-2159 GCA_035541995.1 Terriglobia bacterium | reverse complement strand
CCTCTGACCCAACCGTGCAGCGTTTTGGCTTCGGTCGAGTCTACGAAAAAGTTGAGTTTCGCAACACTTACACCGGTAATCCGGAAGTGATTACTTTCAGGCCACTTAGCCCGAAAATGGGGGCTTTAATCCAAGTCCTTTCCTTCCACCGGTTCCGTGTGCATTCCATACAGGGGGAGAATGATCTCGTCGTGCTTACTGCCGCGAATGGCGATACAAAGCCCGTTTGCCGGGTCGAAGTCGAGTTGAAACTCACCAAAACGATTGGCCGTGGTCTCAGCCAAAGGAAGAGTGCCCTTTTTCAGGCTTACCACAACCCCCTCTGTGGACCGAGCTTCGCCGACCCGGTGCAATACCTGTCCAACCAACGAGGCACGCTCGGCCTCGCGGTGCCGCTCCACCCGGAGATCGATGTAAAAGTCATCGGTCTCATACAGCAGCTGCCTGGCAGAAACCGAGGAACCTCGAATCCCTGCCGCTAATGGCTGTAAATCGGAATCGAACAGAAGGCACAGGCCGGTCTTAGGCTCCGGTGTCATTGCCAGGAATTGAGTTTTGACGATTCGCACAATCCCTTCGGGCGGAAGAAATGCGCTCTCCTGCCGGGTGATCGAGCGGACGCCTTCCCACAAGGCAAGCGTGGCGGAACATTTCTTGCAATCGTGATTGATGTGCGTTTGCATCGTCGTTTTCTTGGCGGGTGCGACTGCGTTCCGTGCAAAATCCGCCCACTCCGAATCGCTGAAGTGCTTCACTTCTCCTCCGCACAGAACCGCCGAGTGTTCGGCCTGGTATTACGCATTCATGGAATAAGGGCTAAGGGGGGGCGGAAAAATATAGGGGAACCGAAGATTTTTTTGTGGGTCTACGGCTGTCCTACCAGGATGAACGGAGCCCATTGATAACAATGGGGATAGGTCGAACGGAGCTGCAGCATCGCAGAACGCAGCGCGGCCGCTTTGGAGTTTCCTTGGGCGAGCAGACGATAAAAGGCTGTCATGAAGTCCTTGGTACTGGCATCGTGAACATCCCACAGGCTGAGAAGCAAAGATTCGGCGCCGGCATGGAGCAGACCTCGGGCCAGGCCGATCAATTCGTCTCCAGCGGCAACGACATTCAATCCGGTTGAGCATCCGCTCAGAGTGATTAATTCCACGGGAAGCCGAAGCTGGTAGAGATCAAACAGGCTGAGGAAAGAATCACCCATGCGGATCGCCGAAAACATGGGATTGTCCTGGCGAAAACGCCCGTGGGTCGCAATGTGAATGATTCGGCTTTGCGGCCCCTTCTCTCGCAGAACTTGTTCGCTGGCATCCTTGCCCACAAATAACTGCGCGGGATTCAAAACCGAGGTGAGTGCCTGAACTTCCTCCAGAATGGCTGGAGCCTGGGTGTCGGGAATGCCGAACAACAGCGCGGGCGTCGCACCGACAGCTTCACGCGCCTGACAGAGTGCGTAGATGCTGGCGCTGGGCGCATAGGAGACTGTGAAGCGGTCGATCAGGTGCTGAGCGCCGTCATAAAGGGCGTGAAAGGGGACGTAATGCAGCAGGGCATGAGGCACGAAGACCAGGTGCTCCGCTTTCAGGCGGGGAGCCACCGGCGCTATCAGTTCCTGGTAGAGATCGCGCAGGTGGGCCTCGGTGGCCTGCACGAACGAGTCGTGAAAGGCTTGCAAGTACTCGGGGTTGAGGCGAAACTTCGAAAGCTGAAATTGCAGCAGTCGAAGCAGACCGGCGATGCGCGACTCCACCGTCACCGGCAGAATCTCAAGCGTATGCTTCCCCAGCAGGCACACCAGGATCCGCTCGCGCACCCGAAAATATTCGACCAGAAGCGTCCCCTCCGGCATGGCGTCGCGGATCGTGCTCAGGGGAACATGACTGGGCTTTTGCAGGCCGGCTTGGGATGCCTCCGTGTCCGTGGCCTCCTGCAGCATGTGCAGCAGTTCCTTCTCGCGTTGTCGGGCTTGTTCCTGCAGGGTAGCGATTCTCGAGGCGGGCTGCTGCTCTGGTTGGAGTTGCTCCCGTTCGATGCGGTTGTAGTACCAGTTCAGTTCCTCCCGCAATTCACGGATCGATCGAGCTAGTTCGCTTTGCCCGCGGGTTGAATCCACTAAATTGGGAGCCGGACGGACAAAGAGATCCATCAGGCTGCGG
>DATKMG010000763.1:0-19282 GCA_035541995.1 Terriglobia bacterium | reverse complement strand
ATCCCAGGAGGGACGAATGGACAACCTGGTTAAAGACTTTCGCTATGCCCTAAGAATGCTGCGCCGCAACCCGGGTTTCACTGCCCTGGTGGTATTTACCTTGGCATTGGGGATTGGGGCCAATAGTGCCATCTTCAGCATTGTTAACGCTGTCCTGCTTCGTCCCCTCCCATTCCATGACCCGGAACGGGTGGTATTCGTATGGGAGACGCTCCAGCGAGAGGGCATCGATCAGGGTGTCGCTTCTATCCCCAATTTCTTTGACTGGAAGGAACAAAGCCGGTCTTTTGAAGACATGGGGGCTGCCTTTTACTTGCCGGAAACCGGGTTCAACCTGACGATGGGGGGGGAACCGGAACGGGTGTCGGGCGGCATGGCTTCAGCCGGCTTCTTCGCAGTGCTCGGAGTCAAGCCGGCCGTAGGTCGGTTATTCAATCCGGAGGAGGACCGACCCGGTGGTGCCCCCGTTGCCCTCATCAGCCATGGACTGTGGCAGCGTCGGTTCGGTTCCAGCCCGGAGTTCATTGGAAGGACAATTGGAGTCGACGCAGTGCCGCGTACCCTGGTTGGCGTTCTGCCTCCCGCCTTTGATGCCGTAGGGAAGATCGACTTGTGGGTCCCCAGGATTCTCTCCCGTTCAGAACCCCGTGGAGACCACAACGTGGGAGTCATTGCCCGACTCAGGCTCGGAGTTAGTTTGCAGCAAGCCCAATCGGAAATGGAAACAATCGCCCGCCGATTAGAACAGCAATATCCGGATACCAACAAGGGATGGGGTGTCAAAGTGGTTCCGATGGCACAGGTCTACAGTGGACCCATTGCTCCGGCGCTGCTCGTGCTCGAAGTGGCCGTCGGATTCCTGCTCTTGATTACCTGCGCCAACGTGGCTGGAGTGTTGTTGGCAAGAGCTTCAGCGCGGCAGAAAGAGATCGCGATTCGGGTAGCCTTGGGGGCCGATCGTTGGCGTGTGGTGCGGCAGCTCCTCACGGAGAGTGTGGTCTTGGCTCTCGCAGGCGGTTTGTTGGGACTGCTGCTGGCCGGTTGGGGAATAGGATCCCTGCGCAGTCAGCTACCTGATTACATACCCCGCTTAACGTCCATGGATATCGATTTGCGGGTGACAGTATTCACGATTGGAGTCTCCCTGGCTACCGGGCTTTTATTCGGGGTCGTTCCCGCATTCAAGGCCTCGCGTGGCGAACTTGCAGAGACTCTCAAAGAGGGTGGTGGAAAGAATGCGCCGGGTTCGGGCAGTCAAAAAACCCGCAGTTTGCTGCTGGTGGGCGAAGTAGCCCTGAGTTTGGTCCTCTCGATCGGCGCCGGCTTGTTGACTAAGAGCTTCATCCGACTGGCGGGCGTCAATCCCGGGTTCCAAGCCGACAATCTTCTCACCATGACCCTGGCCTTGCCGGGCGAGAAATATCCCGAAGAGCACCAGCGACTGGCATTTTACAGGACGTTGCTGGAGAAAGTGAAAGAATTGCCCGGGGTTAAATCAGCGGCCGCTGTCAGCATCTTGCCGTTGAGGTCCAATTTCCTGAATATGCGTGTCAATGTTGGGCCCTTCCAGATCGAAGGTCTTCCTCCTGCGCAGCCTGGACATGAGCCCTCTGCAGATTTTCGAATTGTAACTCGCGACTTTTTCGAGTCTATGTCCATCCCACTGGTCAGTGGCCGGAGCTTCTCCGAACAGGACACACGTGACAAGCCTCTTGTGATTTTAGTCAACGAAACCATGGCCAGGCGTTATTTTTCAGGCCAGGATCCCATCGGGAAACGTCTGAGTACTCTGCCCGCCACATCGGCCCCGCGCGAGATAGTGGGAGTAGTCAAGGATGTGAGGCTTCAGGCCTTGGGCTCTCAAGTTCAGCCAGGTATCTTTCTCCCGCACAGTCAGGAGCCATGGCCTAGAATGAATCTGGTAGTGAGGACTCTGACGGATCCGGTAGCATTGAGTACCGCTATCCGGCAAGAGGTCCTCGCCATCGACAAGGAACAGCCAGTGGCCAACGTGCAAACCATGCGCCAGGTCATTTCCGATTCGGTAATGCCGCAACGTTTGTCGATGGCCCTGTTGAGCGCTTTCGCCATGCTGGCGCTGGTCCTGGCTATCGTCGGAATCTACGGGCTGACCGCTTATTCAGTGAGCCAACGGACTCGCGAGATTGGAATCCGCATGGCGCTGGGGGCTCAACCCGCGAACGTGCTCCAAATGGTGATTCGAAAAGGAGTTTTTATAACATTGCTCGGTATTGGCATCGGCATTGTGGGAGCCCTGGCTGTCACACGCGGCCTCAGCGGATTGCTTTACGGAGTGACCACCTCAGATCCAGTTGTCTTCGCGGGAATCGCCATCTTGCTAACGATTGCGTCTGTGTTGGCCTGCTTCCTTCCGGCAAGAAAAGCTGTGCGAGTCGACCCGATGGAAGCGTTGAGGTATGAGTGAAAAGTGAAAGCAAGTGATCAGTGATCAGTGGTCGGTGACCAGCGATCGGTAGCAAGCAATAGCAGAACATCACTTATGAGCGATTCAAAGGAAATTCGATACTACCGCGACCTTCAGGTTTGGCAAAAGGCCATCCAACTGGCCAAATCGATTTACAGGATCAGTGCCTCTTTTCCCAATGAAGAAAAGTATGGATTAGTATCACAAATCCGTAGAGCCTCCGTTTCTGTCCCGTCGAACATAGCAGAAGGGCAGGCAAGGAATACAACGGGCGAATTCATCCAGTTCCTGTCTCACGCTGAAGGCTCTCTTGCAGAAGTTGACACTCAACTTTTTCTTGCGACGGAGTTTGAATTTTGTACCTTCCAGAAAGCTGGCGAGATATTTGAGCAAGTCTCTGAGCTGCGAAGAATGCTGCAGACGTTAAAGCGAAGATTGATAGAGAGATCTCATAACTGATCACTGACCACTGATCACTGACCACAATTACCGCGAGGACTTATGAACACGCTCATCCAAGACATTCGCCACGGGTTGCGTCTATGGCGCAAAAATCCACTTTTCACCATGCTGGTTGTCGTTACGCTAGCTTTGGGAATTGGGGCCAATACCACCATCTTTAGTGTTATTGATACGGTCCTACTCAATTCATTGCCATTCAAGGGGCAATGGCAACTGGTCAGGTTAGGGGAACGCCACGTTCATTCTGGTGCGGACGACGAGTGGATAAGAGTCTCTTATCCCACCTTTGTCGACTGGAGAGCGCAGAGCCAGGTTTTCACGGGGATTGCAGCCTATGATGGTAAAGAAGTCAACCTGACTTCGGACAACGCAGAGCCGGAAAGGCTGGCCATATCAGCAGTTTCAGAGGACTACTTTGTTGTAGGCGGCGTGATACCTGCTATCGGCCGTCCCTTCTTGCCGGAAGAATTTAGGACCGGTGCCGCCAAAGCAATTGTCATCAGTCACGCTCTCTGGAACCGGCGGTTCAAAGCTCGGACAGAGGCGTTGGGGCAGCCGGTCAAAATTGAAGGTCGCCTGTACACTGTGGTCGGAATCATGCCAGTCAGCTACAGGCTTTATTGGGAAGAACGCCCCGTTGAGGCTTGGGTCCCCATGACGGCTGAGTACGCCAAGTTTCCCCGCGAGGCCCGTGAGCTTTCCTGTCTGGCCCGGTTGAAACCCGGTGTTCTATTGGGGCGAGCCCAGTCCGATATGGCGCAGATTGGGCAGCGCCTGGCCACTCAATATCCCAAAGCCTACCAAAATCAGGAAGTCGTGGTCAGTCGGCTCAAAGCGCCTCCGCTTGAAGCCATCGAGGAAAAAGCCCTCTGGATTTTGCTCGTGGCGGTAGGATTAGTCTTGTGTATTGCCTGCGTCAACGTGGCTAATCTGCTGTTATCGCGGGCCATGGATCGGGAGCGGGAGATTAGCATCCGAGCCGCGTTGGGAGCGGGTCGCCGTCGCATCTTGAGGCAGTTGCTCACGGAGAGCTGGTTGCTGGCAGTTCTGGGAGGATTGGCCGGTCTCCTACTTGCCTCCTGGGGAGTGTCCATTATCAATGCCTTTTGTGCAGAGGCCAATTTATTCTGGCCCTTCATTCAGATCGATTGGCCAGTGCTGGGATTCACTCTAATTTTGACCTTGTTGGTGGGAACTCTATTTGGCCTTGCTCCTGCCTGGCATGCCTCCAAGGTTAACTTGCGGGAATCCTTGCATGGAAGTACCCGGGGCATGACGACCAAGAAAGCTCAGCAGCGGTTGAAGAGCCTGCTGGTCGTGGCGGAAGTCTCGTTGTCATTGGTTTTGTTGATCGGCTCATTCCTGTTGATAAAGAGTTTCTATCGCCTGCTCCATGTCCCACTTGGATTCCGGACCGACCACATTTTGACCACGACTATTTCCCTTTCCCCCTCGCAATACCCCGAAGGTTCGCAACGGCTGCGCTTTTTCAAACAGGCTATCGAACGGGTTCGAAACCTGCCAGGAGTGGAATCAGCTGCCCTGACCAGTTGTCTGCCGCTTTCGGGGATGGAATCTCTTGCCGGCTTCATTGCAGACGGGAATTTTCAAATGGACCCGGAAGCAGACGTCGGTAGTTTTGTTCGCGGAGGATTTCTCCAGCCGGCCAAGAATTCACCCAAGATTTGCTGGTGGCGGTCGGTCAGCCCTGACTATTTCAAGACAATGGGAATCCAGCTTCATCAAGGCCGCACGTTCACGGACTTCGATAATGAAAAGGGAGCGAAGGTAGTGGTCCTGAGCGAGGCCTTAGCCCGAAGACACTGGGGGAACGACAATCCCGTGGGGAAGCAGGTATACCTGGGTGATTCCTTCAAAACGGTGATCGGAGTGGTCGATGATATCAAGCACCGAAACCCTGATTATCCCCCGCTGCTGGAAGCTTACCTGTGCGCCTTCCAACCGTATGAGGAGCCAATCTATCAAATGCATGTCGTGGTTCGCACAAGCGCCAATCCGTTCAGCCTCTCCAGACTTTTGAAGAGAGAAGTATTCAGTGTGGACCCGGACCAACCCGTCTCCAATATCCGAACCATGGAGATGGTTCTGATACGCCGGCTATCCTTGCGTTGGTTCTTGATGATCGTGACAGGTTTCTTCTCCGGAATCGCTCTGGTATTGGCCTCCGGTGGGCTCTATGGGGTCATGTCCTACTTTGTCTCAAAACGGACACAGGAGCTGGGGATCCGCATAGCGATTGGCGCCAGCCCATGGGATGTTCTGAAGCTGGTCTTAAACCAGGGCTTAGGGCACGTCGCGATCGGCCTGGGATGCGGATTATTGGCGGCCTGGGGGCTCACCCGATGGCTCAGCAGTCAGTTGTTCGGTGTGAGCCCCACTGACAGCTTGGTCTTCACCAGCGTGCCTATCTTGTTGATCATAGTCTCGCTCATGGCTTGTTATTTTCCTGTTCGCCGGGCCATGCAGGTGGATCCCATGGAGGCGTTGAGGTACGAATGAGCGATCAGCAGTCAGCAGACCGGTTCGGGCCGACACCTGGCCCCTGGTGCCTCTGACGGAGAACTTATGAACACTCTCATTCAAGACATCCGGATGGCTTGGCGGTTGTTATTGAAGAACCCTTCTATCTCGGCGGTTTTGATTCTGACTCTGGGACTGGGAATCGGGGCCAACACCGCCATCTTCAGCGTGATAAACGCCGTGCTTCTGCGTCCCCTTCCTTTTCCTGACCCCGAACGGCTGGTGACAATTCGCCTTGACCTTGAACCTCGAGATATTCATAACGCCTTCTGTGCTTACCCGGATATCTCGGACTGGAGGCAACAGAGCCGTTCCTTCGATTCCATGTCCGCATATTCTCCAGGATCGGTGAATCTAGCCACTCGAGGAGAGCCGGAGCGCGTAACGCGGTGGAAAGTGAATGCCAGTTTTTTCCCGATGTTCGGCGTGAAAATGGCATTGGGCCGAAGTTTCCTTCCCGAGGAAGATCAGCCGGGTGCCAGCCCTGTTGCCATTCTGAGCGATAGCTTGTGGCAGCGGAATTTTGGGGCAGATAAAAGCGTATTGGGGAGGGAAGTGATCATTGATGGAGAACTTCATACGGTGGTGGGAATCCTCCCTCCGGGTTTCAAAGTGGAAGAGGAGGGAGTGGACCTGTATACCCCGATTGCCTTAAGCAGCACCCGCACCGGGAAGGAAGAATGGATGTTTGGGACCTACGCCAAGCTCAAGGCGGGTGTCTCAATCGAGCAGGCACAAAAGGAATTGGACGGAATCTACCAGCGCCTCGAACAAGAGGTCCGACGCGAAGTCAAGGGGTTTCGAGCGCATATTTGGGGATTGCACGAGTTCATGGTGCATGAAGAACGGCTCAGTCTGCTGGTCCTCCTCGCGGCTGTAGCGTTAGTCCTTCTAATCGCCTGTTCCAATGTGGCTATCCTATTGCTGGCACGAGCGGGAGTGCGGCAACAAGAGATAGCTATCCGGACCGCGCTGGGCGCGAGCCGCATACGCCTCTTGCGGCAACTCCTCACCGAAAATACACTCCTGGCATTTTTAGGCGGAGCCTTCGGCCTCTTGCTGGCTTATTGGGGGATGGCAGCCCTCTCTGGAACTAGAATTGAGGGACTCTCCTTATTGAAGCATGCCCGCCTGGACCTCCGTGTCCTTGGGTTTACTATGCTGACTTCCTTGTTAACCGGGTTGTTATTCGGCTTAGCGCCAGCCTTGGTGGTCTCTCGGGCGAATGTCCAGGAAACGCTAAAAGAAGGAGGCAGGAGTTCGACTGGGAGTGTGGGAAGAAACCGGTTGCGTGGTTTCCTGGTGATCTCCGAAGTAGCACTAGCCTTGCTGCTCATGATCGGAGCATCATTGATGATTCGGAGCCTCCTGAATCTTCAGGGAGTAAACCCGGGTTTCAATCCTGCCAATGTGATTACGGCTTCAATTTCCTTGCCCCCCTCAAAGTATTCTAAACCTGAACAACAGATTGCATTCTACCAGGAACTTGAAGAAAGGCTGCAAGCCATGCCGGGTTTTACGGTCACAGGATTGGTGAGCTTGCTGCCGCTAAGCGGAAACAATACCGCGTGGGGGCTGTTGATCGAAGGGCGCCCTGTTTCCGGTCCAGCGGATGTACCTATCCTCTGGGTTCGGAAGGTAAATCCGAAATACTTCCGAGCCATGCAGATTCCCTTGCGGAAGGGACGATTCTTTGCTGAACAGGACAACCAGAGAGCACCGCGAGTTCTGATCGTCAATGAAACGATGGCTCGCCGTTATTGGCCGAGCCAGGACCCGATCGGTAAACGAGTAGGGACGGGTGCGCCCGAGGGTTGGATGGCGGTAGTGGGAGTCGTCGGAGACATACGGCACAAGTCGCTAGCCCAAGAACCCGACGCTGAGATCTTCCTCCCCTTTGCACAAAATCCTCAGCTGGCCATGCATCTGGTAGTGCGGACTTCCTCCGACCCCTTGCGCTTGGCACCGGTCCTGCGCCGCACAGTAATGGGACTGGATCGGGAGCAGCCTGTGACCCACATAGCCAGTATGGAAGAGGCTTGGTTCAATTCCATGGCCACGAATCGGTTGTCTGCGATCCTGCTGGGCATTTTTGCAGCAGTGGCCCTGTTGCTGGCAATTATCGGGATCTATGGTGTTATCTCCTATTCAGTCATGCACCGCTGCCATGAAATCGGCATCCGGATGGCAATGGGTGCAAAGACCAGCGACGTGCTCCGAATGGTCGTGGGCCAGGGGACGCTGCTGGCAGCAATTGGAATCCTGTCGGGACTGGCTGCTGCCTTGGCGGCGACCCGCGTCTTAAGCAGTTTGCTCTTTGCAGTCAAGGCCACCGATCCGTTGGTGTTCTTGGGTGTCTCCATGTTGTTTGGCGTAATAGCTGCTCTGGCCAGCTATTTGCCTGCACGACGGGCTGCGCGCGTGGATCCTGTGGTGGTACTGCGATATGAATGAGACAGTGGCGAGAGGTCCAACAACCTGAACACTGAGGGGAAACTTAAAGGCTACAAGGACCTCCTGGTCTGGCAAAGAAGCATGGCCCTAGTAAAGGATAACTATCATCTGTCGAGTTGCTTCCCACCAGATGAAGGATTCGGGCTGGTGAGTCAGCTGCGACGAGGATCCATTTCCGTCCCGTCCTAATATAGCCGAAGGGTAGTC
Organism: Terriglobia bacterium; assembly: GCA_035541995.1. GTDB lineage: Bacteria > Acidobacteriota > Terriglobia > Versatilivoradales > Versatilivoraceae > DATKMG01. The sequence continues at coordinate 11,172 of DATKMG010000763.1, read as the reverse complement.
GCGTCACACTTCGGGAGAGTTCGTACAGATCCCTTCTCACGCGGAAGGGTTTCTAGCTGAGCTGGAGACACAACTTCTGATCACTGTGGACTTGGACTTCTTCAGTAAGGAGGAGGCGAATCAAGCCCTGGCGCAGATCGGTGAACTTCAAAGAATGCTGAATAGTCTACGACAGAAACTCGCCACTCGCCACTGACCACTCACCACTATGCTAAACGACCTTCGCTTCGCTCTTCGCATGTTACGCAAGAACGTGGGCACTACTGCCATTATCCTCCTGACACTGGCCCTGGGTATTGGTGCCAACAGCGCCATTTTCACTTTGGCCAATGCCTTCCTTTTTCGACCCTTGCCCTTGAAGGACTCCGGCCGGCTGGTGGCTCTTTGGGAGAAACAACCCGGTACCGCAAGCAGAGGTTTCATCTCCGGCTTTGAATTCGACTTCATTCAGAAACATAACCATGGGTTCGAAGAAATTGGAGTCTATACCCCGGATGGGCGATCCAGTTTGGCAGCGGGTGGTATTCCGGAAGTTGTCCCCAGAGCCATGGGCTCAGCCGGCTTTTTTAGAATGATGGCAATTCAACCTATATTGGGGCGTCCTTTCTCGCCACAGGAATTGGCAGCAGGCAGAGATTCCCATGCAGTGATCTTGAGTCATGGGCTTTGGAAGCGGCAGTTTGGCTCTAACCCTCAAGCTGTCGGTCAAACTGGCGATCTTGGCTATGGCACCAGGTATCAAGTGATTGGGATCTTCCCCCCTGCTTTTCAATTGGGCTGGGGGCAGTTTGAGCCCGAGATGTGGCTCCCCATGGATACCACCCCGGTGATTCCCCCGGCACGGCTTCCCCCGGCCATGCGCAATGCACCCGTCTCCTGGCGTGCCCACTGCATGGCACGTCTCAAACAGGGAGTGAAACTCAAGCAGGCCCAGGCAGAGTTGGACATGCTCGCCCGAGATTTCTCCAGGCAACAACCCTCCTCGAATTCCCAAGTGGAGTTTCTGGCTGAACCCCTTCGAGAATCTATGTACGGAAAAACCCGGCCTGCTTTGTTCAGCCTCATGTTTGCAGTTGGCATGGTCCTGTTGATTGCCTGTCTTAACATCGCAAATCTGCTCTTGGCTCGGACTTCCGGAAGAGAGAAGGAAATATCCATCCGTGTAGCTCTGGGCGCAAACCGGGCGCGCATTGTGCGCCTGTTGCTGATAGAAAGCCTCATGTTGGGATTGTCTGGTGGTGTTCTAGGTTTGGTTCTGGCCCAGTGGGCAGTAGATTTCCTCGGAGTTTCGCTCAGCGACTATAACCTGGGGACACCGGGGATGAATGTCAATATTGGAATGCCACTCCTGGAGATTGACGGACGTGTTCTGGGATTTACGCTCCTAATCAGTGTGTTTACAGGGATACTTTTTGGTCTTGCGCCGGCCTTGCGAGTTTCCGGAGCTTCTCTGGCCGGAGCACTAAAAGAAGGGGCTCAGAGTGCTACGGCCAGTTTGTCCCGGCGTCGGTTCAGCCAGATGTTGGTGATTGCCGAAGTCTCCCTTTCGTTAGTATTGCTCACCGGGGCAGGTTTGCTAATCAAGAGTTTTGTCCGGTTGACTCATGTGGACCCAGGGTTCATTCCGGAAAAGATGCTCACGGCCTTCGTGCCGCTGGAACCCGGCAAATTCGATCCGGTCAGCTATGTCCGTCTGATGTTGAGCCGGATTGCCGCCTTGCCCGGGGTGCGGTCTGCCGATGTGGTGAGCGATCTCCCCATGTCTGAAACAGTAGGCAGAGGGCCATTCCGTATCGAGGGGCAGCCAGACTCTCATCCCGGACAAGAATCTTTGGCTTGCGTTGCCAGCGTGAGTTCGGGGTATTTCGCCTCCATGGGTATCCCTGTGTTGAAAGGACGCAGTTTCACGCCCGAGGACAATGAGACCAGCATGAGGGTTGCTGTCATCAGTGCGACCTTGGCGCGGGATCATTTTGGCAATCAAGATCCAATTGGAGCACGACTGGACTTCGACGACGGCTGGCGTACCGTCGCCGGAGTCGTCGGCGATGTCAAGCAGTTAGGTCTCAAAGGCCAGCCGACTAGCAGCATCTACGTTCCTCATCCTCAGGCACCCTGGTCGGGCATGAAGCTCATTGTGCGGACTGCCACCGATCCTCTCGACCTGGTGACAGCCATCAGGCGGGAAATTCAGGCCCTGAGCCCCCGTCAACCCATGGTTAATATCCGCACTATGAGGCGCATAATCTCCAGTGGCATCGTCGAAGACCAGTTGGTAGTGTTGCTGATGACTTTTATGGGGATGATCGCCTTCGTGCTGGTCGCAGTTGGAGTCTATGGTGTACTGTCTTACTCCGTTTCCGAGCGCATTCGCGAATTTGGCGTCCGCATCGCCATGGGGGCACATCCGGTTGACCTTCTTCAGTCGGTTTTGAAGCAGGGACTGGTTCTGCTTTCGACCGGATTACTTCTGGGTACTGTTGTGGCTCTTCTCTCCAGCCGGTTTCTTTCCAGCCTACTATTCAAGGTTGACCCGCTCGATCCTATGGTCTTCGTTCTGGCACTGGCTGTGTTGACTATTGTCGCGTTGCTGGCCTGCTACCTTCCCGCCCGGAGGGCCGCCAAGGTCGATCCTATAATGGCCCTGCGGTACGAATGAGGGAATTACCGAATTTCGAATCCTGATTGCCGAATCGGAATGGGTACTAATGGTTCAAGGGCTTGCTAAAAGAGCAATCGGAAATCACAAATCGGCAATCGCAAATCGAGAAGCCGTCCCAATCCTGGACGGTCCGATCCCAAAACCGCACATTCATAGACGCCAAACTGAGAACTCCCCCGCCACTCCAACAATTTAAGACCCGCAGGGAATTGGAATTCCGCGTGCAAATGCTTTCCTAAGGTTTCCTCACAGGTGTTTTCAAGAACCAATTGGAAATCGGCAATAGAAAAGGTTGGGCTCTATGCAGACGCTTTTTCAGGACATCCGATATGGCTTGCGTTCCCTCAGCCGCAATCCCGGGTTTGCTCTCGTTGTGGTATGCACGCTAGCGCTGGGAATCGGAGCCAACAGCGCCATTTTCAGTGTAGTGAACGCGGCCTTGCTTCGCCAATTGCCCTTTCGAGAGCCCGATCGCCTGGTGGCCCTCGAAGACGAATATGTCCACACCCTGGGGAGGGAACAGTTGCATGTTGCCCTTCCGAATTTCCTGGACTGGAAGTCCTCCAACCACGTCTTTGAAGAAATGGGTACTTACACCGCCAAGAATGCCAATGTCGTAGCCGCTGGAGAAGCAGTGCAAGTCGCAACAGCAACTGTTTCCGAAGGTTTTTTCGCGACGCTGGGGGTGACTCCAGTACTCGGACGCAATTTTCTGCCGTCAGAATGTTCTCCTTCCGGCGCTCCAGTGGCTCTTGTAACCTATGGTTACTGGCAACAGAATCTGGGGCGGCGCATCGATGCCATTGGGCAATCCATCATCATTGACCGGGAACCCTACACGGTGGTGGGTGTGCTGCCATCGGATTTCCAACTCGCATGCAAATTGATGGAGGTCAACGCCACTCCTGCGATTTGGGTTCCCTTTACTCCCGGTCTCTTCAAGCAGGCCCATCGGGGAAACCACATTTTCCTTGCTGTGGCTCGTCTTAAAGCCGGAGTTGACCGGAACCAGGCCCAGGCCGCCATGAGTGTCATCTCAGAAAACCTGGAAAAACAATATCCGGAAATCTGCACAGGCCTCCGGACCCGGGTGTTACCGCTGCATGAATTTTTGTCCGGGCATTTTCGGGTTACTCTGTTCCCTTTGCTGGCTGCTGTGGGATTTGTGCTGCTCATTGCCTGCGCCAATGTGGCCAACCTGCTGTTGGCCCGCGCAACCAGCCGTGAAAAGGAACTGGCCATTCGCTCTGCTCTGGGTGCCGGGCGGTTGCGAGTAGTAGGGCAATTACTCACGGAAAGCCTGCTCTTGGCGCTGGTGGGCGGGGCGGCCGGGTTGATAGTGGCTTCTTGGGGATGCAACCTGATCAATGGTTTCCTGGTCGAAACCGATCTGAATATGCCGGCTTCGTCGATGGACGGGCGGGTCCTGGCCTTCACCTTCTTGATTTCATTGTTGACGGGAGTGGTTTTCGGCGTAGTGCCGGCGTTGGAAACTTCCCGTGTGAATCTGAATCAGTCACTCAAGGAATCAGGACGGGCGGCTTCAACGGGTTTCGCTCACCGTCGGCTCAAGAATTTACTGGTGATTTTAGAAGTGGCCCTCTCGCTGGTCTTGCTGGTGGGGGCAGGCCTCCTGATCAAGAGTTTTGTGCGGCTCTGGCTGATGGACCCGGGCTTCTCCAAAGAAAAAATGCTGACTATGACGGTTCCCATTTCCAACTCCCTATTTCCAGACCCGCTCAGGCGTGTTGAACTTTGCCGGCAATTGCTGGAGCGAGTGGCCTCCCTGGCAGGAGTTCAGTCCTCCGCTTCCACAAGTCATTTGCCCACTCAGGGGGGATATGAGTGGAACTTTAACATCGAAGGCCGCCCCGATCCGAAGCCGGAGGAGCAGCCTAGTGAAATGGTGCAATTTGTAAGCCCCGGTTTTTTCCGGACCTTGGGAATCGCCCTAAAACGAGGCCGGGGATTTACTGAGCAAGACACGATGAAAAGTCTGCCGGTGGCTGTCATCAATGAATCTATGGCGCGCAAATATTGGGGCAATCGGGATGCGCTGGGGGAGCGCATTCATATTTATATGACATCTTTCACCGTTGTGGGAGTAGTCAGCGACGTCCGGCAGGATGGGCTGGCCATCGAACCCCAGCCCCATTATTACCTTTGCTCTTTTCAGGCGCCGTCGGGTGAGATGCACTTAATAATCCGTGCCAATACCGAACCCTTAAGCTTGGTGGCAGCCGTGCGCCAGCAGGTGCGGACTTTGGATAGTACTCTGGCTGTTGCCGACATTCGGACCCTGGAAATGGTACTTTCCCGCAATCTCTCCAGGCAACGCCTGATCATGTCCCTGATGGGAGTGTTCGCCGCCCTGGCACTGCTCCTGGCAATGATTGGCATTTACGGTGTAGTGGCCTACGCGGTTTCCCAGCGCCAGCAGGAAATCGGCATTCGGAAAGCGCTGGGAGCAAAAACCAGCGATATCCTGAGAATGGTTTTGGGGCAGGGAATGGTCCTAACTCTGGTCGGTCTAGTGCTGGGCGGGGCAGGGGCTTTGGCTTTGACTCGGTGGCTCTCCAGTGAGCTGGTCGGAGTGAGTCCCACAGATCCGCTGATTTTTGCAGGCGTTGCCGCTTTGATGATTCTAATTTCATTGTTTGCCTGCGTTTTGCCAGCGCGGCGAGCCGCTCGCGTGGATCCTATGATAGCTTTGAGGTACGAGTAGCGGTGGCTCTGGCACTGGCAAGCATCGGCATTTACGGCGTGATTGCCTATTCGGTATCGCAGCGCCAACGGGAAATCGGCATTCGCATCGCCCTGGGCACGAGTACCCCCCGGTTGATCATGATGGTATTGAACCAGGGAATGGTTCTGACATTGGTCGGTGTCGGGTTGGGTGGAATGGCGGCCTTGGCTTTGACCCGATTGATATCCAGCCAGCTTTTCGGCGTCAGCGCGAAGGACCCGCTGATTTTTACGGGAGTCACAATACTGTTGGCTCTGGTATCCCTGATCACAGAGATAGCAAGTTCTGCATACAAAGAGTTTAAAGATTTGCGGGTTCCCGAAAATAATTCATCTTTTTAGTGCGGTATTGCAGCCGCTGGCAAGGAGAAGGAGTGATGAACTCACTATGGCATGATGTGCGCTATTCCTGGCGAATACTGAAAAAGGCACCAGGCATTAACCTTGTGATCGTCCTCTCCTTGGCATTAGGAATAGGCGCGAATACAGCCATCTTCACCTTAATCGATGCGGTCATGCTTAAGGCTTTGCCGGTGGAAGACCCAAACCGGCTGGCTTTATTCGGAGACGGCAATAGACGTGGCTTTATCTCGGGAGGTGGTGCCCGCCAGGACGTTTTCTCCTACCCGCTCTTCAAATATTTCCAGACTCACAATCCCGCCTTTCAAGATATCTTGGCATTTCGGACGGAATTGGACAGGCTCAACGTTCGAGTTCTCGGAAATGCGGAAGAAGGCGATGCTTGGCTGGCATGGGGCAGGTTAGTGTCTGGCAACTATTTTACCGTGCTGGGGGTAAAGCCATTGGTGGGGCGGACGTTGACACCCCAAGATGACCAGCCTGGAGCGGCGCCTGCCTCGGTCATTAGTTATCGTTATTGGAAACGGCATTTCAACCTTTCCACATCGATTCTCGCTCAAGCCATGGATGTCAATGGAATCGTGATGACGATAGTAGGCGTTACTTCGCCTGAATTTTTTGGTGAGAGTGTCGAACCTGTTTTGGCTGACCTTTGGTTGCCGGCAACCTTGCAGCCAGCTTTGATGGTGGAAAGGGGTTCCCTGCTGCTCAATCAGGATGTCTCCTGGCTCAACTTGATTGGGCGGCTCAAACCGGAAATCAGCCTGGGGCAGGCTAACACCGCCACCAACGTATCCTTTCACCAGTATTTGATATCGTTGGCTGGGCCAGCCCCCTCGCAGGACCAGCAGCGGGAAATTTACCAGTCGTATATTTCCTTGTCCTCTGGCGGCCGCGGAGTTTCCTTTTTGCGATTCCTCTATTCGCGGCCCCTCCATTTGTTGATGGCTATAGTCTCCATGGTTTTGCTCATTGCTTGTGCCAATGTCGCCAACATTTTGCTGGCACGAGCCGTGACGCGGACCAAGGATGTCAGCATGCGGCTAGCTATGGGTGCTAGCCGGCTCCAATTAGTGCGGCAATTTTTGAGCGAAAGCCTCATGCTGGCACTTCTTGGCGGAGCGGTGGGAATATGGATCGCCTTTTGGGGAGTAAACGGACTGGTTGCCTTGGTTGCGGGGGAGCCAGGACTTTTGGCATTGAATGTGAGACCAGATGTTCGGATACTGGGATTTACTTTAATCGTCACTCTTTTCACGGCTATCCTTTCCGGACTCGCTCCTGCGCTGCGGACCACAAGAGTCGACCTTGCCCCGACGCTCAAGGATGTGGCCAGCGGGAGGAATCAGGGCGGCCGCAGCAGGCTCGCCAAGGCTTTGGTAACATTTCAAGTGGCAGTGTCTTTGTTGTTATTAATCGGATCAGGGTTGTTTATTCGAACCTTAAGAAACCTGCAATTCCAAGATTTTGGCCTGAAGCAGGAAAAGGTCCTGGAAGTGGGAATCGATCCGCGAATTGCCGGTTACAAGCAACCTCAACTAAACGGCTTATACAATACGTTATTGGATCGCGTCACAGCCATCCCGGGAGTGCAATCGGCAAGCCTTTCGCTTTACAGCCCGATGAGCGGCACCAACTGGTCTGGCCAAATCGCCGTCGAAGGCTATCATCCGCCCCCCAATGAAACCGCGGGAGCCCAATGGGTTTGGGTCGGACCTCGATATGCCGAGACTGTGGGGATGAGTCTGCTGATGGGGCGTGATTTGTCTGATCGGGACACAGCAGGCGCTCCGTTGGTGGCAGTCGTCAACGAATCTTTTGTCAAGGAATATCTCCCTGGGCAGAATCCCATTGGCAGGCGCCTTTCCATGAATGACCCCGCCGATGCGTATGAAACCGAAATTGTGGGAGTGGTGAAGGATATTAAATTCAATGGGCCGCGTCAAAAATATTGGCCCGTCGTTTTTCTTCCTTTGGCTCAGGCCACTGGCCCGGAATCTTTTGCCGCCAATCTTGACGTCCGGACGCTAGGTGATCCCTTGAGTGTGGCCGCCTCGGTTCGCGAGGCCATCAGGAGAACAGACAAGAACCTTCCGATTACCGGTATCCGCGCCCTGAGCGAGCAGATTCACGATTCGGTGCGGTTAGAAAGCAATGTGGCGTGGCTCTCTACTTTTTTCGGAGGGTTGGCTTTGCTCCTATCCTGTATCGGCCTTTACGGAATCGTCTCTTTTGGTGTCGCTTGCCGGACCAGGGAGATAGGCATTCGAATGGCCTTGGGGGCCCAGCGGCGAAATATTCTATACATGGTCTTGCGCGAAGCCATGCTTCTAATTTTGTTGGGCACTTTTTTGGGGCTGATAGGAGCCATCGGTACATCCAGGCTGCTTGCCAGCCACCTGTTTGGATTGGCATCCATAGATCCACTAACCTATAGCGTGGCAGTCCTGACCTTAACTGGGATTGCACTGTTGGCTGCTTCTATCCCATCCCGGCGCGCCAGCAAGGTAGATCCCATGGTGGCGTTGAGGCACGAGTAGGAACCAAGAGGAGAATGAAGGTGTCAACAATTAGCGATCAGCCTACTGCTAAAAGCCAACAAAGGAATTCATAATTGTGGGGGTTGCCATGGCCAATCATTTTCTGAGTGACCTGATATTTGGGCTGCGGTTGATTCGAAAGGACCCCGGATTTTCTCTAATTGTCGTGCTCACGCTGGCGCTCGGCATTGGAGCCAATACGGCCATTTTCAGCGTGGTGGATGCCGTGTTGTTGCGCCCTCTTCCATACAAAGAGTCTGACCGTCTTGTGGTGGCTTGGGACAAGGGACAAAACCGGGGGCGCAATTGGTATTCAGCCGCCAACCTTTTGCAGCAGCGCGAGCAGAACCGGGTATTCGAAACCCTTGCCGGCTGGGCTCAGGCGGGATTTACCCTTTCCGGCAAAGATCTGCCGGAACGAGTGGACGGGATGCTGGTTTCCTGGGATTTTTTCAAGGCGCTGGGCGTCACGACCAATCTCGGACGCACCTTCAGCGCGGATGAGGATCGCGGGGGTGCGCCTCGCGTGGCTATCATCAGCAACGACCTCTGGCATCGCAAATTCAATGGGGACTCCAGCGTGGTGGGGCAATCCGTGACCGTGGATGGGCAGGCCTGCACTATAATCGGCGTCATGCCGCCCCTCTTCCGTTTCTTTTATGGGCCGGAAATGTGGATGCCGCTCGCTCTGGATAAGGCTGACGCTAACCCCAATAACGGCTATTTGCGCACCGTGGGCAGGCTCAAACCGGGCATGTCTCTGGCCCAAGCCAGCGCCCAATGGGAAGGTCTCGTCGAACCATTGCAGGCCGTCTCCAGATTGGGGCTTCCCAAGGGTCTTTTGGAATTATTCGGGGCATCCGCCTTCTTGCTTCTCATCACTTGTGTGAATGTCGCCAATCTTCTTCTGGCCCGCTCCACTGCACGCCGGCGCGAACTCGCGGTGCGGGCGGCGATGGGGGCCAGCCGCGGCCGGCTGCTCCGGCAGCTGCTTACTGAAAGCGTTCTGCTCGCGCTGGCTGGGGGATTTTTGGGGTACTTGCTGGCCGTCAAACTGGTGACTTTCCTGCCTGCCTTGCTCCCCGCCGAATTGCTTTCCAATAGCACGGATATTTCCGTGGACGGCAGGGTGCTCAGTTTTACCTTTGTGCTTGCCATCATCACTGGATTGTTTTTTGGCGTGTTGCCGGCATGGCGCACCTCGCGGCCGGACTTGCAGGATGACTTGAAGGAAGGGGGCCGAGGTTTAAGCGGCGCAGCCAGCCACGCACGTTTCCGCAATATTCTCGTCATCGCCGAAGTCGCGCTTTCCCTGGTGCTTTTATCCTCAGCCGGCTTAATGCTCAGGAGCCTTTTGGCTATGAAGCAGGTCGACCTCGGCTTTCAGCCTGACCACGTCGTGACAATGCGTCTCTCAAGAACAAAAGGCAACTACACCAGCCCGGCGCTAATTCGCGAGTACTACCAAAGAGTGCTCGACGCGGTCCGGACAGTCCCCGGGGTTCGCGACGCAGGCATCTCGATGGGGCAGGCTCCTTGGGATTCCCCAATCGCCGGAGCATTCGATCTTCCAGGAAATCCCCCCGCTTCGCTGTCGGAATTCCGCGGCGCGGTTTATGAAACCGTCAGCCCCGATTATTTCCGCACGGTGGGGATAAACCTGCTCAAAGGTCGTTTCTTTACCGAACGAGACAATGAATCGACCCCACCTGTGGCCGTTGTGAATCGAACCTTTGTCAGATTATACCTGCCCGCCAAAAACCCGCTCGGACAGCGGGTAATGGTGGGCAAGGTGGCGGGGGACGATCCGAAGTCACCTCCCACTGCCTATGAAATTGTCGGCATCGTTGAGGACATAAAGTTCGGGGGTCCCACCGCCAATAATGCCCAGATCATCTATATGCCAATCCGGCAAAATCCTCCCGCTGAGGGAGCGCTGGTCTTACGCACTTCCGCAAATCCCCTGAGGGTGGCCCAGTCTGTGCGAGTCGCACTAGGACAAATAGACCGGGAGACGCCGGTAACGCAAATCAAAACGATGGACCAAATTGTGCTCGACTCCATGTCGCAGCCGCGAACTCAAACCTGGCTCCTGCTGGGGTTTGCCGCAATCGCCCTGCTCCTGGCTGCCTTGGGGAATTACGGAGTGACGTCATATTATGTCGCCCAAAACACGCATGATATCGGAATCCGTACGGCGCTTGGGGCCGACCCGCGGGATGTGCTCAAGCTGGTGCTGCGAAAGGGGATGGTGTTGACCAGCATTGGACTGTTGGCGGGATTGGCAGGAGCATTTACGCTAACCCGGTTTCTCTCCAGCCTGCTCTTTGGCGTTAAAGCCACGGATCCTTGGACTTTCGCGGCCGTCTCGTTGCTGCTCGCTTGTGTGTCAGCCCTGGCTACCTTTTTCCCGGCCCGGCGAGCCACTCGAGTCGATCCGCTGGTGGCGTTGAGGTGTGAATAGGTTCGAGGTTCGGGGGACGAGGGGAATGTTAGTGGGAAATCTTCCATGGAAGTAAAATTTTACAGGGATCTTTTAGTCTGGCAAAGAGCTATGGATCTTGTCATTCAATGTTATGAGTTCACTGAGAGGTTTCCCAAAAGTGAGCTTTACGGCTTGGCAAGCCAGATTCAAAGAGCAGTTACTTCTATCCCCGCCAATATTGCGGAAGGACATGGCAGGGATCATCTGGGTGATTATTTGCACCATCTTTCTATTGCATCTGGCCCTGGCACTTTTGATTGGTGCCGGATTAATGATGAAAAGTCTTTACCGGCTTCAAGCAGTCCCGCTGGGCTTCAATCCGAAAAACGTGCTTACCATGGAACTTTCCCTCGACGACACAAACTTGGAGCGGCGGGGGG
>DATKMG010000762.1:0-7500 GCA_035541995.1 Terriglobia bacterium | reverse complement strand
TCGGAAATTTGCCGCGAAGGAGGAGGAGTTCCGCAAGGCCCGTGACAACTATACCTACAGACAGACCGTTCGAATTGAGGTTTTATCGATCGATGGCCGGAGGACCGGTCAGGAACGTTTCGAGGTCAGTGATGTTTTGTTCGACAACCGCGGAAGGCGGGTTGAGAAAGTCCTGAGAGCACCACCGGATACTCTTCGAGACATTATTCTGACCCCGGAAGATATTTCCGACATTCAGCACATCTACCCGTTTGTCCTTACCACGACCAATATTGAGAAGTATGGCCTGGCTTACCTTGGGAAGGAAAAAATCGATGAAGTGGACACCTATGTTTTTGACGTTCACCCCAAAAAAATCGAAGGAGAAGAGCGCTACTTTGAGGGGAAGATCTGGGTAGATGACCAGGACCTGCAAATCGTCAAGACCTTTGGCAAAACGGTGTATCAGGTGACCAGAAAGACCCGCGAACAGCGATTCCCACGCTTTGAGACAATCCGTGGACAGGTCGATAAGAAGTATTGGTTTCCGGTTTGGACGAAGGCGGATGACGTTCTGCACTTCCCCAATGGAAATGACGTAAGGGTTCGCGAAGTGGTCAAGTACGAGAATTACAAACGATTCGAAGCTGAGGTTAAGATCACGGTTGAAGGGGAAGGGAAACCGGAAGAGAAGAAGGAACCCAAATAAACGAACCCAATGTTGTTTGCGAGGCACTGCGATTCCGTCGGCGGCCCCGAATCGATGGATGCGCAGTGCCACTTATTTGGAGGCTTGGCTGTCAGCCTCTGCTCAGTTCGAGAAATACTCCTTGAATCTCCAGCACAAGTCGACCAGCGTTTTCATGCCGAAACCAGTGGCTCCCTCTTTATAGTATTTCCAGGGCTTGTCGAACATGAAGGGCCCCGCGATATCCAAATGGACCCAGGCAGTATTTTCCGGTAGGAATTCCTGGAGGAACAAACCCGCCGTAATGGCGCCTGCATTGGGGCCGCCGATGTTGTTGATGTCAGCGTAAGGAGTTTTTAGCATTTCTTTGTATTCCTCAGGCAGTGGTAACGGCCAGAAATTCTCTCCGTGGTTGGCACCGCTCTTGATGACGGCATCGATTAGGACTTGGCTGTTGCCCATGATTCCTGCTACACCCTGCCCCAAAGCGCGGACCACAGAGCCCGTCAAAGTAGCGACGTCCACGATGTGGGTAGACTTCAATTCACCCGCCCTGGCGAATGCATCGATCAAGACCAGCCGGCCTTCAGCGTCGGTATTGTCCACTTGAACGGATTTCCCGTTCTTGGCAACGAATATGTCACCGGGACGTTGTGCCCTGGCATCAGGGAAATTTTCGGCGGTCGGAATAATCCCGATGACTCCGACGTCCGGTTTTAGATAAGCAATGGCTTTCATAGTGTAAAGGACCGCAGCGGCACCTGCCATATCGCCCTTCATCTCCAGCATTTTCTCACTGGGCTTGAGTGAAATGCCGCCTGTGTCAAAAGTGATGCCCTTGCCCACTAATGCCAATCGAATGCTAGATTTCTTCTGAGGCTTATACTCCAAGGTAATCAAACGAGGCGGATGGATGCTGCCTTTTCCCACAGAGATCAATCCCTTATAGCCTGCTTTCTCCAATGACTTTTCATCCAAGACAGTGACTTTCATGGAGTGTGTCTTGCCTAAATCCCTCGCGAGATTTGCCAAAACCTCCGGATAGACGACCGACCCCGGTTCGTTGACCAGATCACGGCACTCATTCAATATGCCCATAACTCGCGAATAGTGCTTGCACCGTTCTTTGTCGGCTTTAAGAGTTGTTTCGTTGGCAATCAGCGTAATCCTGACCTCGGCCGGATACTCATTCTTCTCCATCTTGTATTTGTCGAATCCATAGCTGCCGAGGACTGCGCCCTCTACAACCTTGCCGATGTATGGTGATGCGTCTCCGCCGTTCATGAGGAAAGAAATGTTTTTCAGACTATAGTCCTTGCCATAACCCAGGGCGCGGGAGGCAAAGATCTTTGTCCTTTCCCAACTGTTGTAGGATGGTTCCAAGGAAGAATGAAACACCACAATATGCTTAATCGCTTTTCCGTCCCATCGAGTGAAGAACTCTCTCTTGATCTTCTTCTCTTCAAAATCCCGGGTTAGTGCGTTGACAAAGGACTGTAGCTCACCGTTCTCGAAAAGCGGGAGCTGGAGATCCTTTTCAAGAAGAATCACCAGTAAGTCGGTCTCCCACTTGTCAAAAGAGAGTGACTTGACTTCGAATTTCATACTTTTCTCCTTTTCGTGTTGTGGACTGATTCAAACTCGCCACCCAGTTTTTGGAGTAGCCGTTCTCTGCAGTCATACAGTCTTTTCAGCCTTCGCGGTTTACGCTTGGCAATGGCGTAGGCGGCTATCAAGGGAAGAGCAATAGTGGAATCACAATAGCAAACTACCGAGTCAGGCAGCTTGTCGGGGTCGACTTTGCCCCAGCTAACCGCCTCGCTAGGGGTTGCGCCGGAAAGGCCCCCCGTATCGGGACGGGCATCAGTGATCTGCAGGAAGTAATCGTGACCTTTTTCTGAAATCCCGAGGATCTCCTGTAACTGGGGCTCAGTTTGAAGAATGAAATTCTTTGGCGACCCTCCACCGACGATAAAAACCGCACTTTTCCCTCCGGAACGCTTGGCTCCCAGGACGATTGCAGCGGTCTCGTTGACATCGGCCGTCACATCCAATTTGAGTTTATTTCCTTCTAGGGCTTTAGCGGCAATATTCATCCCGATCGAACTGTCTCCAGGTGACGAAGTGTACACAGGCACTCCGCAGCGGTAAGCCGCAGCCAACAAGGACTTTCGCTTTAAGTGCAGCACTTTCTCTCTCCCATCAATATACCTGCCGACCCGATGATGAAACTCAGCAGTACTCATTTCTTTTTGAAATTCCTGGGCACTGATCACTTCGCGAAAGAAAGCGTCGGTGGAAAGCAACACATGAAAATCGAAAAAAATATCGTAAATCCGGACGATTCCGCGTTTGCGAAGCGCCACATCATCAACTTGATGAGTTCCCCGATGAAGGCTAAGCCCGATCCCAAAATGAGTATCGTGGTAGAGATTGGCGCCTGTGCTGACAACCCAGTCCACAAATCCATTTTCAATCAGTGGGATCAAAGTAGATACGCCTAGCCCCGCAGGAGTCAAAGCACCGGATAATGTCATGCCCACGGTCACGTTAGCCTGCAACATATGCTCCGTGTAAAGCCGGGCCGCCTCGTTTAGACGGGCGGCATTGTAAGCAGCAAAAACGTGATCGACCAGAGCCTGAATAGTCATTTGGGGGTGGATGCGGATGGGATCGATTCTCTTTCCCTTGAGCAACTTGGTCCTGTTCACTTGTACTACTTCCTCCTTGGCGGATCCGAAGCAAAAGGATCCTTTGTATGGGAGCCCGGGCAAACTGCAATAACGGTCGTCTGCATCGCCCGCGCAATCCTTCTAGAATCGAGTTCTGGATCTGCTCCACCTATTGATTTTCGAGGCCCATCTTGGCCAAACTTTCGAATCATACCGGAATCCGATCATTGATGCCAAGTGGTATGCGCGCATTGGGTGTAATTCACTGTGCAGCTGGAGCCGCCATTCGTCCACGTTGCACAGCCAGAAGCGGGACGAGAGCGTCCCGCGTCCAGGGATTTGGACCCACTGCGCCCGCGCGGTCTTGAAACCGTGAATTAATGAGTTGATTCTGTCGCACTTTGAATTTCACCAGCGTGCGGGTGCAATGAGATTGACAATTGCCGTCGTCGTACCATAGAATCGCTCGTCGGGTCATAGGATAAGAGGGCCGAGAAGAGTGGTTCCATGACCCGCGAAAATCCTGCCGGGCTTGGGGCTGTAGCTCAGTTTGGGAGAGCGCGTGACTGGCAGTCACGAGGTCGTGGGTTCGATCCCCATCAGCTCCACCAAGAACCTCCTGAGTAATTCCTTTGTCAATGCTCGAGCCTCTTTCCCGCGGCCCCAAAAGCCCTGCCTTCTCGTCGACTTGTAGCCGTCTTGGGTCCGCATGTATAATCCTTTCCGATCAGGAGGCTAAACCTGAAACCTCGGACGGTGGATCGAACTCATGACCGGCGCTGAATGTCTGCTGAGAACCCTGCTCAGCAATGGTGTGGACTTGTGCCTGGCGAACCCGGGTACTTCCGAGATGCAATTTGTGGCGGCGCTGGATCGCGTGGAGGGCATGCGCGGTGTCCTGTGCCTATTTGAGGGAGTGTGCTCGGGGGCCGCGGACGGATACGCACGCATGGCGCGAAAGCCTGCAGCAACACTCCTGCATTTGGGTCCGGGACTGGGAAATGCCATCGCAAACCTGCACAACGCTAAGAAGGCGCGAGTACCCCTTGTCAATATTGTCGGCCAACACGCCACGGCGCACTTAAAGTACGACGCGCCCCTCACCGCCGACATTGAGGCGCTGGCCTCCGTGGTTTCAAGCTACGTAAGGGTGGTGGCAAGTGCGGAAGAGGTTGGTGCCGCCACTGCGGATGTGGTGAGCGCGGCGCTCAAGCCACCCGGGCAAGTGGCGACGCTGATCGCTCCGGCGGACTTCTCCTGGAGCGAAGGGGGAGAGCCGGCGCCGGCAGTGCCGAGGCCCCGGAATCCGGTACCCTCGGTAGAAGCGGTACGGGAAGCAGCACGCATCCTGTGTAGCGGGGAGCTGGCGGGACTGCTGTTGAGCGGCGGGGCGCTGCTCGCCCCCGGTATGGAGGCCGCGGGGCGCGTATCGAGAGTCACCGGCGCGCAGGTGTTTATGCACCGCTATGCGGCGCGGTACGACCGTGGTGCGGGGCGTTTCGAAGCAACACGCATTCCGTACTTTCCGGAGCCGGCGGAGGAAGCGCTCGCGGGTCTAAAGCATCTGATCCTGGTGGAGACTCCACCGCCTGTGTCCTTCTTCGCGTATCCGGGCCGAAGGAGCTGTCTAGCGCCGGAGGATTGCTTGTTCCATACACTGGCGTCCACGGGGCAAGATGGGACGGCAGCACTTGATGCGCTAGTCCAGGAACTAGGCGCAGGGAACGCACAAGCACCGGTCATCACGCAGCAACGTCCCAGCATCGCGCGCGGAGGGGCGCTCACCGTGGAGATGATCGGCAGAACGTTGAGCGCCCTTCTGCCCGAGGGTGCGATGATCTCCGATGAGATGGTGTCGTCGGGCGGGCCGGTTTGGGAGGCATTAAGAGCCTCGGCACCGCACTCCTACATGCCCAATTCGGGAGGGGCGATCGGCCAGGGGTTGCCGTTGGCCGTGGGCGCGGCCCTGGCCTGCCCGGAGGGCAAGGCGGTCGCGCTCCAGGCCGATGGGAGCGGTATGTATACGCCGCAATCCCTGTGGACCATGGGGCGCGAGAAGCTGAACGTGGTGACGGTGATTTTTGCTAACCGGCGCTACAGGATCCTGGATATCGAGATGCGGCGGACGGGGGCGGACGGGTTCGGGCCGAGGGCGGAAAGCTTGATCGATATCGGACATCCGGATTTGAATTGGGTGAAGCTGGCCGAGGGCATGGGTGTAGAGGCGGGTCGAGCGCACACGGCAGACGAATTCGCTCGACTACTGGGCGTGGCCATGGAGCAACGAGGTCCATGGTTGATCGAGGCAATGCTGGGTTGAAATGAGGCCACGAGGTGGGGTGAAGAATTGGTCACCATATTCTCCAATTCCGGAAAGATGCTGCGTCGGTTGCCAAGTTTGACGGCAATGGCCTGCCCTTGCTGAGAGACATCAGGTTCTATGGAGAGGTGGTATGCCGGTGACCTACTCAATCGACGAAGCTCAAGGAGTCATTCGTACCAAGTGTGCAGGATATGTGACCCTGGAGCAGGTGGTCGACCACTTTCGGATGTTGGATGAAGATCCTGACTGTCCCGCTCATCTGGACGTCTTGTTGGACCTGAGCGAGACAACGTCGTTGCCGGAAAGTAATCAACTCAAGATTGTAAGTAACGAAATAGGCCGAATTCGCTCTAAGATCCAATTCGGAACTTGTGCCATCGTGGCTAGCAGAGAGGCTTTATTCGGCATGGCCCGGATGTTCGAGGTATTTGCAGCGGAGCGATTCCATGCGATACAGGTCTTCCGAATACTCAGTGAAGCAGAGGTATGGTTAGCCTCTCAGCAAATTCGCGATCCAAACTGACACTCATCCATAATCTAATCCTCAGCCCGGAATTTACAGAGACTGGCCTCCTAACGGAGGTGGAGAAAGAACTTCCTTGCACAACAAAATGTGGGTAGGGCTTAGCTTTTTGATTGGGGCATGGTTGCTGGGCTCGCCGATCACGGCTCTAGCCCAAGACAGCCCTGCTGCTGCCGAAGAAGCGACGTTGCGCGTGGCGACCCGGCTTGTCCAGGCGGTCGTGATCGCTGAAACCAAGGGCGGTGAACCGGTCACAGACCTCAGACGAGAGGACTTCAAGCTGCTTGATGGTGGCCGGGAAGAAATCATTAGCATATTTGCTTCAGGTGTTTCTGGGGCTCGCGACTCTAGTCAACTATCTCTTCCCTCCGGTACATTTTCTAATCAGTTTGAGAGCACGGGTTCAGGGTCTTTTAGTGGCACTGTCGTCCTGTTAGACGGTTTAAACACGCGCACTGAGGATCAGGCCTATGCTCGGGGCCAGATCATGAAATTCCTCACTCAACTCAAGCCGGAAGATCGGGTGGGGTTGTATGTCATGGGTCGGGGGCCACGAGTGTTGCAGGAAATCACCGCCAATTCCTCCGATCTGCTCAAGGTTCTGTCGGGCTATCGGGGCGAGCCGAACCGATCTCTGGAAGCACCACTCCAAGATCCGGAGGTGAGCATGCCGGCTCATCTTGACGCCTGGCTGGGAGAGTTGAGTTTTGGCCTTTTCGATTATTATGCCCAAGATCGAGCTTTTCGCACGGTCCGGATGCTGGTGGCAATTGCCAATCATTTACAGCGGTTGCCAGGTCGCAAGAACTTAATCTGGGTGGCCGGGAGTTTCCCGGCATGGTTTGGGTCTAATACGGTTGCGCCGTGGAGAAAGCCAGGTCATGACCGGCAGGAGCTGGGACCGGAGATCGAACGTGCAACTCGCGCTTTGAACAACGCCAACCTCGCCATTTACCCCGTAGATGCTCGAGGTCTGATTGCGCCTCAGGAGTACAGCGCCAGCCGGGCTGCAATTAGCACTCAAATTGGAAGATCCGAAACTGAGACATTCAAGTCCATGAGAATCCTGGCTGAACGGACCGGAGGTCATGCCTTCTACAACAACAATGACCTGCGGGGCGCACTGCGTCAGGCCTCGGACGACGGCCTGGCCTCCTACCTGCTCGGATATTACCCCACTCACAAATCCTGGAACGGAAAATTCCGTGAGATTAAGGTTAGCGTCACGCGCGCGGATCTGCAGCTGAGATACCGGCGGGGCTATTTTGCGCAACCCGATATCCCAACCGCCCCAGAATACAGGCAGGCAGACCTT
>DATKMG010000761.1:0-14350 GCA_035541995.1 Terriglobia bacterium | reverse complement strand
GGAGAGGGTGTAAATCGGCGGGAACGCCCACCCAGGGCGGCCGCAGCGGCTCCTGCCGCTGACGGCGCCCTGGGCTACTGTCTGCCGCCCCCAGCGGGGCTCAATAAGGAAGAAGCGGCCTCCTGCCGCTTCACAAATGTCTAATCTCCAGTCTTGGCCTTTCAGGCCAAGTGAGTGGTTGCCAGGTCGCCAAGAAACCCTGAACCAGCATCTCCGTTGAACGGTAAGTCTGCCCTGATTCATCACATCTGTGACGCACCAAATCCTCTGATCAGACACCTCTCGGAATCAGATCCGCTCATGAGCCTCTTTAATCTTAGGGTATACTTATTCTGTACCTCCCCCATGGAACGAATCAAATAAAACGCCGTGCCTCTAGTTGGGCTAGTACTTCCGGCAGGAGATGAGCGCAATGGAAAGTCAAACAGATATCGAGCAGCAGGGCAGGCCCGGGGATCCCTGTATCATGATCATCTTCGGGGCCTCGGGTGATTTAACGAAGCGCAAGCTGGTCCCTGCGCTGTACAACCTTGCCAAGAAACAGTTGCTACCCAAGGATTTTGCCTTGGTGGGATTCGCAGTCGACGAGTTCAGTCAAGATGATTTTAGAAAGCGAATCCGGGCAGAGCTTAAAGATTCGGGTGGAGCGCCCGATGATTGCGCATTTTGCGATTGGTTGCTCGAACGGCTTTACTACCTATCAGGCGACTTTCGAGACCCGGCCGCATACGTGCGTTTGGAAGTCCTAATTGCCGAAGTCGACCAAAAGCACGGTACCCAGGGCAATTGTCTCTATTATCTGGCCACAACTCCATCCTTGTTTGGGGAAATCATCAGACAGTTGGGGGTCGTAGGACTTACAAATGAACGCAACGGCCATTGGCGCCGGGTCGTGATCGAAAAGCCCTTCGGCCGGGATCTGGATTCTGCTCGGTCTCTGAACCAGGAGATCAGCAAGGCCCTGACGGAGCAGCAGATCTACCGCATCGATCACTACCTGGGCAAAGAGACTGTGCAGAATATCCTGGTTTTTCGCTTCTCCAATGGGATTTTCGAACCGGTCTGGAACCGCCGCTATATTGATCATGTCCAGATTACCGTGGCTGAGACACTAGGCGTGGAGCATCGAGGTGGTTATTACGAGCACGCCGGAGCATTGCGTGACATGGTACCAAACCATATCCTGCAATTGGTTTCACTCACGGCTATGGAACCTCCCATCTCGTTTCATGCCGATGCGGTTCGTGATGAACAAACTAAGATTCTGCGCGCCATCCAGGTCTTGACGCCGGAAGATGTATTGGTACGAGCGGTCCGCGGCCAATACGGAAGCGGTGTACAGGGCAACGAGCATTTGCAGGCTTATCGATCAGAACCTCAGGTTGCGCCGGATTCACAGACTGAGACCTTTGTGGCCTTGAAATTATCGATCGACAACTGGCGGTGGGCCGACGTTCCCTTTTATGTTCGCACCGGGAAACGGCTTGCGAAACGCTATACTGAGATCGCCATTCAGTTCCGGCGTGCGCCCTTTATCCTATTCCGGGACACACCAGTAGAGCGCTTAAGTCCCAATCTGCTGGTCATGCACATCCAGCCGGATGAAGGTATCTCATTGCGCTTTGGTGCCAAGATACCGGGGCCACTGGTCCATGTAGGTTCTGTGGACATGAGTTTCAAGTACGGAGACTACTTCGGTAGCGAGCCAAGCACAGGGTATGAGCGGCTCTTGTATGACTGCATGACGGGTGACGCCACGCTGTTTCAGCGAGCCGACATGGTGGAGGCGGGTTGGGGCGTCGTGGAACCCATCCTGGATGTTTGGAAAGCCTTGCCGCCGCGCAATTTCCCAAACTACAGCGCCGGCTCGTGGGGACCAAAGGAAGCCGACGAACTGCTCGCACGCGATCACCGTCAATGGACAAACTCGCGATAAGTCCTGGGAGGACCGGCCGATACCGAATTCAACTCCTTAAGGGACGATGCAAAACAGTCGCCGACGATCTATGCTTATGCTGGCCTGAATGCGCTGCTTGAAAGAGAGGCCACTGGAGGCAGAAAAGTGCCATTGCCAGGTGCAGGCAATAAGCCTGTTACAGAGCGGCCCTTGTCGAGGCGACCTGATGGATATTTCAGAAAGGATGTTATTTCTCCCCTCACACACCCTGAAGCTGTGAAGAATTCGCCCGGTGGGGGCACCGGGCCTCCAACGGCGCTCGAAACTCCTTGCGAATCATTGGAGGCGGCGTGCCCTCACGCCGTGCTTTCCAGATATTCCAAATTCCTTCACAGCTTCCTTGCAGCGGGTGGGTTCGGATGCAGAACAATTCCTTCAGTGGGAAGGCGCGTAATAGCCCCTTTTGGCGTGGATGGAGAGGGAGTGGTTTTCCTTGGGGGCATGAACTCTTACTTTGATCTTCCGCCATCGTCCGTCTCGGGTGTTGTTGGAAGGCGTGTAGCCCAAGACGTATTCACTCTTGATTTCCCTGGCAATTTGTTCGCACATGGTGGGCAGATCGCTGGCCGAACCCGGGAAGTAGGCCGTGCCACCCGTTGTGTCGGCCATTTCTGTCAGAAGATCGCTGACACTAAAGGCCAGGTTTTCATCGGGGAGGCCAGGACTGAGAATGCCGATGACAAAAATCTGGCAGTCGGCCTCCTGCAAGGCCTGGCGAACGTCTGATAGGGAATAACGGCTCGCGGTGTCTTCGCCGTCAGTGATCAGCAGGATGGCCTTTTGGGGATTATGGCTATGTTTTATACCTTCCAGAGCCAGGTAGATGGCGTCGTAAAGCGTTGTTGCACCCCCGGCACGTTTGAAAGCCACACGGTTTTGGATGCTCGCAATATCAAAGGTGAATGTGGTTTCCATCACCGGGCGATTGGCAAAGGTAAGCAGAAAATATTCATCCAGCTGGTTGCTGGTCTTCAAGAAAGCAGCGAGAGCCTCTCTAGTCTGTGCCATTTTGTCAATCATGCTGCCGCTGATGTCTACGACCAAGCCGATGGATGCGGGGAGGTCCACGTTACTGAATTGACAAATGGTTTGCTCTACTTTGTCCTCGAAGACTCGAAAGTCCTCTCTCCCTAGATTCGTCACAAACCCTTGATGGTGATCGGTCACTGTTGCATTGACCAGTATCAAATCCACATTGACTTTCAAACTCGAGCCTTCTGAGGAATCCCGGACGGATTTGACTGTCGCCATCCTCCCATAAAGCAGGGAGACATACGACAGAAAGAGAGCCAGGAGAGGAACCCACTTTGCAGTCCGACATCCTTGATAGCTGCATCTCTGTCTTTCGTTTGGTGTCATGTTTTCTCCTTGACCCGGAAGGGGACTCTTTAATAACTCCTATAGGGTTCCGGCTTCATAGTTCAGGGACGCGAGTTGAATCTGATAGTCGTATTTAGCGCTCGCGTTCTCAATCAGCCTCAAATACTTCGCGCAGTTTCTACAGAGAGGAATCAGGCGAGCGGCATAAGTCAATCACCTGCCGTTCCTTCCCCAGCAATTTCACAGCTACGCCGGGAATCCGCACAGCCTCTTCCATCGGAACGGTCGGCACTTCATGACGATCACCGTGGAGGAGGTCGCCAGGACGTGCCTTTAATCCCCCAACCTCGACAGCCCAAAAGAAAACAGGCAGAATGACCCCCCTTCAAGGTCGGACTACGGGGTGTCAGGGTCCTGCTATCGCAGAGAATCAAGAAGAAAAAATCAGGCTAAGAAAAATCGAAAGGAGGAGAACGAAGCTGATGGGTATTAAGGGCTGTAGAGGACTTGGGTAGAGGTTGTTCGGTCCCCTGTGAAAGAGGTATTCCAGTTTCTAGAATTAAAAAAGGCTGATCTCCTGAATCTCTGTTCAGAGTCTGGCCTTCATTCAGCCTCTGAGTTGAAGGCTCACGCATCTTGCCGACTTGTGAGAGATATCTGGCAGGGTTAGAATGGGGAAGACAGCGGCTGGTTTTGGCCAGAGTTGAGAGAGATACGACAGCAACCAGCAGGAACAGGACCGCACCCTTTATGAATAAACACTCTGTTCTGATATGATCCCGCCTTTGAAGTGAGTCGTCAAATGTGAACAGTTCCCTGGCAGCTGGGCATACCCCACTTGGAAGAGAATCAACTTGTCGCACAGGAATCTCCTGCCAGTTAATATAAGGTCCCCTGTGCACGGAAGTCAACACAGAATTCATCCGCATACTCCGCCATCCCCGGGCCCTTCAGATGCGCAACATTGTCGAATAGTAGCTACCGGAGATGTATACATGGGGTTCCCATATATAAGTTGGAGTCGAACCTTGATGCCGTTGTCGACCAGGGGATCCACATAGTCATCGAGCTCGGGCAGGCTGCTGAATTCCCCGCGCTTCTGTTCGATCCAGTCCCAGCCCGTGCTGTCTGATGTATCCTCATACTGGCCGATCCGAGCCCACTTGATGCCGGAATCAAACATGCCGCTCCGCCACCAGCGGTTCCAAGGAATATACGGGTCTCGTGGCAAGCTGGTATTGACGCCTCCCAGTCCGTTTTCAATTTGAGAAGAAAGCTTGGGAGGAATGCGACCTGGCACGTTCCGCTTCATATCCCCCGCAGCTAAACCCAAGGCGGTTATGGCAAATATCAGGAGTGCCGCTGGAGCACACAGCAACCAATGGTATCGGACAAAGGCAGACAGATGGTCTGAATTACCAGCTATTTTCTCACCTCCTCTTACACTGGATTCCACATCAGAGTTGTGATCGAGAGCGCGGGAAGGGTAACGTTAAGAACACGACCTTTTGAGTCCAGAGCCACATTGGCGTCAGTTTTCCGGCTATTCAGGAACTCGGCAATTATTCCTCCACCAGGTGTCTTGAACGCCATGCACCGGACTCCCTGCACCGAACCCGCTGTCGCTACCCGCACGTCGCCTGGCCGCACGAACTTGCTGAAGTGAGCGAGATAATAATAGAGGCCCGTGTAGGTAACCTCCTGGGTCTTGCGATTGACGATCACGACGGGGTGCTGCTCATTGGGATCGGGATCCTCATGTACGGGCGATACCAGCCACGGACCGCCCTTTTCATCGAGAACCATATTCCAGTAGACCCAGGCTGAGGCGCCCGCTTCGAGGTCCGACATGATCATGTTCCCCCAGAGATCGCCGTCTTTGAAGTCGTAAAGCGGCATGGGCATGCTCCGGGGCTCACCGATTTCATAGGCATGGCAGACTTCGGTCATCCACATCGGGAACTGCGGATATTTCTTATGAACTTCCGCGATCTGGCCGTAGGCGCCTGGCTTAGTCCAGTCGTAGCCATGATAGGCAAGGCCGCCGACATATTTCAGAGCTTCCGGGTCATCCAGCGCGAGGTGATAGTTCTGGTGGGCGTTGCCGCGGGAAGGCGCCTCACTTAACTGAATCTTGGTTTTCGTCCCCGATTTCTCCAGCAGAGGCCCCACATGGTTCTTCAGCAATTCCCGAATTTCTTCATAGTTTATTTTCGTATAGACCCCAGGCTCATTAAACAGACTCAAATAGTCAATAAAGACACCGTTCTTCTCATATTCCTGCAGGTAGCGCAGGTAATAGAGCGCCAGCGCGTCATAATACTTGGGGTCGACATCCTGCTTCTTGCGGTCCTGAACACTAGTGAGCATCCAGTCCGGAGGGTAATCCATAGGCGCCTGGAGGACGAAGCGGCCGTACTTGCGCGCCCTCTTGATAAAGGTGATTTCCCCGTTCGGCTCCAGGTCCCGTGCGATGGAGAAGTGTTGCATCGAGACGTCGCCGGCCGTGTCGTTATAAGTGAAGAACGGCCCCGCCGATTGGAAGTCGGTCGCGCCGATGACCGTTTTCATCGCGGAATAACCCGCGCCTTGTTGGGGATCAAACAGCGCACGTAGAACCTCCTCTTGCTTGTCGGCAGGGAGACTGTTGATACAAATCAGGCCCGCTTCAAGGAGTGAGGCCCCAAAACCGTCAATTTTCTGGAACTTCACTTCTTCGTTGATGGTAAACACCGGAGCCTTCACCCCAGCCTTACTCTCGAAGTGAAGGGCCGGCTTGGAAGACATCCGGTCGCCAGCCTGCGAAGAAACGAAGACCTTTACCTCTTGAGCATTCACCAGCGCCTGGCTGCCCAGCACCAAAACTCCAAGCGCGAGAGGCAGGTGGATCTTGAGAAATGGTCGGAGAAATTTTTTCTGCTTTCCAAGTGCGCCCATGAAATTTCCTTTCTATCTGATACGAAGTTTTAAACAAGAGGATACATTGAGTCGGGCGACACCCTCACCCGGCGCTAAGGCGCCTCCCTCTCCCGCGCTGCGGGAGAGGGCCGTGGGTGAGGGCATAGATCTTCAATTCTAGAGTCTTTCATAACAATTTGAATGCACCTTGGTATTAGAAGTTGATCTGCAGTGGCGGGCCCGGGGTCATCACCACAACCGGAATTGTCCTTTTCCACTTCAGCACCCATCAAACTTTCCATTCTAATGCAGACTAATGCGGACAATATTGGAGTAGGCGGATTCGCCCGCATCATTGAGAGCACGTACGCGATAGGAGACAATCTGACTTCTCGATAAGCGGCTGTCTGTATACGCCTTCGCGCCGGCCGGCAATTTCGCAACCCGTTCCCAACTGCCCCGGTCGCCCATGCGGCGCTCCACGGCCATGGCGGTCGTATCTCCACCGTGCGGCTCCCAGGTGAGTTGGGCGGAATCGCCGGCTATCTTGGCCTCCAGTGAACTCGGGGCTTCGGGCAGGACCGGCCAATCGAAGTAGCTGGCGTCCACAATAGCCTGCACGCTATCGAGCAGCGGAACTTTTTCCAGGGTGTCACGCGTCCCCACCTTCCATTCCAGCGGCTTGATCTCACCGGTATGGACCCTAACCAGCACGGGGTGCTCAATACCGGTATTTTTTAAGGTGAGGGTCACATACTTGGTAACGTAGGCATTGTGCGGCCAACTGTGCGTTGCCAGCCAATAGCCGACTACCGCCTTGCCTTTGCGCGAGCGAAATCCGTAAGCGAGCACGGTTGCTCCAGAATCCGTTTGAATGCCGGCGAAGTCCGGGCTCGAGATGGCAATCGAGTTATCACACTCGGTGTCGGAAAACAGAGCATCCAAGTTCTGGATGTCGGCGCAGACGAGCCGCGGGGTGAAATCGGTCGGCTTGAACATCATGCCGTGAATGATCCCGAAATTATCGCCCTCGCTGCTGCTGGTGTCATTGATGAGTTCCCAGATCCAGGTTGTGACCCCGTTTGCCCAGTTGTAGAGCATCCCGCGCGTGACGTATTTCGCCTGCACGGTTTCATCGTTGCCGCGAGGAAGATCCGGCAGGGCGTTGAACTCGTCATCCCAGAACTGGATGTCAGGCCGGATGCCGGGATAGCTTCGCACGGCCGCCCGCAGCGCCGCCGGCGTGAGGGGTCCGAACGCGCCATAGTCCATGGATTCCGGAGGCGTGTTTTGAGCATAGCCGCCCGGATAAGTATGGTAGTTGAAAACGTCGAGGCCGGAGGCGCATTGGCAGGCGTCCAGCGCGGCGCGTGTCCAGTCGGGGGAAAGCGTGGCTTGCCCGCCGTAGACCACCTTGGCGTCCGGATCGGTTTCGTGCACGGCTTTCACGAAGGCGCCCAGCAACCTCCCATATTCCGCCGCGTCGGGGTCGGGGTTCCAGTAGGTGATGTCCGGCTCGTTCCACAACGAGTAATAGTGGATACGGCCGCGGAAGCGGTTCACCATCCACTTCGTGTAGCGAACGAAGGCGGCGATCTGATCCGGCGTTTTGGGCGGCCAGAACACCGAGTAGAGATTCATGTCACGATTGTGGACGCTGGCGGGCGTGGGAGTAATCGAGTCCGGCAGGCGCCCCGCGGGCGACGTGTACATGGGGTTGCCGTAAAGCAGTTGCAGCTGGATCCGGATGCCATTGTCAACCAGGGAATCAACGTAATCGTCAAGTTCGGGCAGAGCCTTGAATTCCCCGCGCTTCTGCTCGATCCAGTCCCAGCCGGTAATATCCGAAGTGTCCTCATACTGGCCGATGCGGGCCCACTTCAGGCCGGAGTCAAACATGCGCGTCCACCACCAGCGGTTCCAGGGAATATACGGATCGCGTGGCAAGCTGGTATTCACGCCTCCCAATCCATTTTCGATCTGCGATGAACGCTTGGCAGGAATGCGCTCCGGCACGCCTTTCTTTCCCTCGGCAGCCAGCGCACCTGAAGCCGTCGTGGCCAGTAGAATGAATGTGCCTGCGATATAGAGTAACCCTGCATATTGGACAAATAGAGACGGGGACTTTGAAGCTGCAGTCATACAACCTCCGCCAAGGAAGAATGATGAGCAACGATCATCATGACCGAAGAATTGGAATTGAGGAAACACCATCCTGCGGCTATGCATCGTGGGTCGAACTGATGCACGGGCACCACAGAGCTCAGAGTGGCTTTACATAGGGCCAGGATGAACCGGCTCAAGCAAGACAGCTTCCTGCGTCCTCGTTTTCTTATCCCCAAGGAGGCCACGGAAAAGACCGGCGACCTCGGGCGGGATCATCTCCCGCCCAAGGTCACCGAGATCCACTAGAAGTTGAACTTAATGCCAACTTGGCCGATTCGCGCAGCTTTTGCACTCGTCACAAAGCCGAAAGTGGAACTAAGAATGTTCCCGCTTGGGCTGTTGAATTGGGCATGATTGAAACCGTTGAAGAGTTCCGCCCGGAATTGCAGGACTTTCGATTCGGTCAAGCGCAAATCCTTGGCCAAGGCCAGGTCCCAGTTGTTCCAACCCGGTCCATGGAAGAAACGCCGACTGGAGTTGCCCAGCTGTCCGAGAGTCTCCTTAGAGAACAGCGATGTGTTGAAGTAGGGATTTGTCTGGCTGGCCGGGTCGCTCTTGCGCGGATCTGTGATGTTCAGGTCGCCCAGGTTGCGGTTCGGCACGTCGATCTGATTGCCCTGCCCCGTGCCGAAAGTCCCAAGAAGTGACCGATCATCGTTCTCCCGGAGATAAACCGGGAATCCAGTTGCAAAGCGCGTGATTCCGTTGAAGGTCCAGCCGCTGGTCAAGCGATTGGGGCGCCCGAGCTTGTCGAAAGGCAGGCGCCAGCTGTAACTCACGACGAAATTGTGCTTAACATCGAAGGCAGAGAGCCCCCTCGTTATCCCGTAGCCGATCGGGTTGAGGTTATCACCCTGGCCCAATCCATTGCCCGAGGCGTTGTCGATCGACTTGCTCCACGTATAGCTGGCCAGAAATTCCACCTGACCTATGGTACGGCGCAGCGAGGCTTGCAGGGCGTGGTAATTGGAGTTGCCCCAAGTCGCCATCCAGCCATTGCTGCCGAATGCGTCGCTGAAAGGATAACGTGTGGTCGTGATAACTCCTCCCGTCACAGGATGATAGATTCCGTTTTCGCCATTGGGACCACAGGTAACTCCATCGGTCACCTGGTTCAACTGGCTTACGCTCAGGCACAGGGCCGGATTCCCCGTATTGGCCTCCACATTAGCGAGCAGGCGGTGGCCCTGTGTGCCGAGATAAGCCACAGAAAGTATGGTGGCCGAACCGAATTGCCGCTGGATCGTTAGGTTGTAGTGCTCCGCATAGGGAAGCCGGTTGTCAAGATGCATTGCCGGCGAACTGCTAATGGGCAGGAATTGCGACCAGTCGATAGAGTTGTCAGGATTGTTCGGCCCGGCGTCGAGGGGAGGGATGGGGACCGGGAATCGCTGGCCTCTATCCAATCCACTGGGGCGGTCAACAAAGGGAGTCTCAAACGTAGGGAGAGCAGGGTTCTGCCACCAATATCCGAAGGGTGCGTCCCCGGTCTCTTGCGTAAGAGAGCGATTTTCGAAAGAGGTGTAGAAGATGCCAAATGAAGCCCGAATGCTCATCTGGCCGGGGCCGCCCGTCAGTTTGCCCAGGAAGCCACTCTGGCCAGAGGGGGAATAGGCGATCCCGAGGCGGGGGGCAAAATTGTTATAGTGAGTGTGGGACAGGGTGGAGGGAATCGCACCATTGGGCCCTGGATCGCCGGGGAAGCACCAGCCCTTGGGCGCGCCTGGGAACACGACCGATTGACAGCTAGTGTCCATTGCTTCGATCTGGTTGTGGGCCTCCCACCAGGGGCTGCTGACTTCCCAGCGCAAGCCATAGTTCAGTGTGAGGTTCCGGGTGGCTCGCCAACTGTCCTGGCCGTAGATAGCGTAGTAGCGGGCGCGACTATACAGGGGCAATTGGAGGCCCTGAGAATAAGAATCGGGCGCCCCAAGCAGGAAATCGGCAAAATCGTTGCCTGTTTCGGTTCCACTGAATCCAAACGAACCATTCAGGTTCAGGGTGAACTTATAGGTGACCTGATCGTAACTGTAGATCCCCCCGAATCTCAGGGTGTGCGTGCCCATAACCTTGGAGAAGTCATCGGTCACTTGATAGGTGTTGTCGTAGACTCGCAGGAAGTTGTTAGCCACGCCGAAGGAGAAGTTATTTAAGCTTGTCGGCATGACGCCCTCGTAACTAGGCAGCATCGGGAAGATGCCCGTAAAACCCTGAGAGGCGAGGGTGGAGCCCAGGCCGCCACTCAGGGCACCCTAAAACGGGACATTGCGCATATAGTGCAGGCGCAGTTCGTTAACTGCGGTGGCGCCGAATGACTTGGTGTCGCTGACGTTGACCATTATCGCGCGGCCGTTGTCACTCGAGTCGAACCCTGGAAGGTTACCTCCCCCGTAGGGATTAAGGTGGACGTAATCGTCAATGAAGAAGTAGCCTGCAATCAGGCCATAGCGGGTGTTGACATCTATGCGTGCGCTGGCCTTGTCGTCTCTCAGCGTCTCTTTATGGGCTGAGGACGTGAAGTATGGACCATTGTTGGGGTCCGGAATGTACTGCAGCAGGTACTTCGAGGGGGTGGAGAAAGCGCTCTGCGGAATCGCCGCGTTGGGGAATACGCACTGCGCGCTGGTTGTACAGCCGGGTGTATAGTATGGCTCACCATTAGTGACCGGGTAGCCCAATCTCCCTGACAGGATGTTGGCCCAGTTGTTGCCATTCACATTCCCCGTAAGTTGGCTAGCCACGTCCGCCAGATTCCCATTCTTATCCGCAACTGAGGGCACTGAAATCAGGCCCGTGTCGACGCCATTGGTCATGCGCGTGCCCTGATAGTCGGTGAAAAAGAACAACTTGTCATGCAGGATGGGACCACCGGCCGTGCCCCCGAATTGGTTCTGGTGCAAGATTCCTTTTTCTGTCGAGTAGAAGTTACGCGCGTCGAGCCTCGGGTTCCGCAGGAACTCGAATGCGGTGCCGTGAAACTTGTTGGTTCCCGATTTGGTGAGCACATTGACCAGGCCGCCGGAATAGTTTCCGTACTCCGCATCGAAATTGCTGGTCAAAATGCGAAACTCAGCAATGGAATCCAGGTTGGGAATGATGGCGGCGGCGTTGTACAACTTTTCTTCGGCGCTGCTCCCGTTGACCATGAACCCGTTAGAGGCTTCTCGCTGACCGTTAACGGAAGATTGTCCAGAGTTCAGGCTCGCCGCGACCTTATACCCGCCTCCCTCTCCACTGGAAGCAGGCGCCACACCCGGCTGAAGAGCTAACAGGTCCGTATAGCTGCGCCCATTCAGGGGAAGCGTGGTCATCTTCGTGTCGCTAATGACCTCGCCCGTATGCGTGGCGGTGGTTTCCACTTGCACGGAATTGGCGGCAACCTCGACGTGCTGGGTCACTTCACCGACCTGCATCGCGGCATCAATGCGCAGGGCGGTGTTCACATCCAGCACCAGGCCTGTCTGCCGGTACTCCTGGAACCCGCCCGCCTTGATGCTCACCTCATATTTCCCAGCGGGCAGGACCGGAAAGGAATAAAAGCCCGCCGCATTGGTCTGGGTCGAGGTGTCAATACTCGTTTCGGTATTGTGGGCGATTACCGAGGCGCCCACAATGACTGCACCCGACTGGTCGGTCACAGTTCCGGAAATACTCGCCGTGACGCCACCCCAGACAACTCCTGCACCAAGCAGGATGACCAGTGCGAGTATTGTCAATTCGCGCTTCTTGTTCATTTGTTCCTCCATTCCTGTTGAGAGTTGCAGACTATAGTGACAATCTCTTGTCCCGAAGGGACAATGGAGCTTAGCCCGGGGTGAAGAGAAAAGCGGGTCACCCCTGGATTCTTTGCGATCCAATTCTCCGGCAGATACCCACAAACGCGACAGCGCCGCGATCTCCGGAGAATTGGCTCATGGAGCCTCCACAATCGATTTGCAGGTGTTTCTACGGCCACGCTTGGCTCGGAAACACGCGAAACCTACTGTTTGGGAAACTTGTGCAGGGAACTTGGTTCTGACT
The DNA here is from genome assembly GCA_035541995.1 of Terriglobia bacterium. GTDB lineage: Bacteria > Acidobacteriota > Terriglobia > Versatilivoradales > Versatilivoraceae > DATKMG01. The sequence goes on along the minus strand of DATKMG010000761.1, from coordinate 1,989 downwards.
TAGCTAATTTGCAGTCCAGCACCGCCCGTGTCAACCATCGGGGGTCGCCGACTTCCCAAGACAATAGAACCAATGGCCCGTATACTACGGCGGCGTGTTTTCCGTCAAGAGATTTCTTACCATATGGGTCCTCCCGGCTCTGCTCCGGAGCCTCTGGATCTAACCAATTGCGGATGCGCAGGCAGGGGAAGTTGTTCTATGCTAGAGTGGCTTGGGCGGGATAAACTTCAGGATATTATTTTATTTCGAGGCTTTGCAGGAGGGAACGATGGATCGCAATGTAAAAACTGTAATGTCCCCGGCCACAGGGGAATCTTTTGATCGAAGGAAGTTCCTGGCGGCAGCGACGGGCTTGGCTTCAACTGCCTGGTTGGCGAAGGGCGCCCACGGCGCACCGGCGCCCGTGACATCTGCCGGCACCTCGGACCGGCTGGCTTTAGAGGGCGGCACGCCGGTACGCGCCTCTATGCTCGAGGCGAAGCTTTCAGGTCCCCAGTACTATGACGATGCAGAGAAGCGCGAGCTGGTGGAGGTACTGGAGAATCGCAGTCCCTTCCGCTGGTGGGGACTCAACGCCAAGGGACATCCCCCCGACAAGTGCATCAACTTCGAAAAAGAGTTTGCTGCGCATCAGCACACCAAATACTGCGTGGCGGTGACTTCCGGAACGACGGCGCTGATGTCAGCGCTGGCGGCCCTGCAGGTGGGGCCGGGGGACGAAGTGATCCTGCCGGCCTGGACCTGGTATGCGTGCTATGACGCGATCCTGGCTCATGGCGCGTTGCCGGTGTTTGCCGAGGTGGACGATTCCATGAACATCGACCCCCAGGATATCGAGCGCCACATCACCCCTCAGACGAAAGTCATCATGTCGGTTCATATCCTGGGTGCGCCTGCGGATATCGATCCGATCCTGGAGATCGCACGCAGGCACAAGCTGAGGGTTCTGGAGGACTGCGCACAGAGCGTGGGTGTGACCTATAAAGGTCGCCCGGTGGGATCCATGGGCGACTGTGGGATATACAGCTTCCAGGTCAATAAGACCATCTCGCCCGGTGAGGGCGGCGCCGTGATCACGAATGATCCTGTGCTGTTCGAGCGCGCGACGCGGTACCACGATTGCGGAGTTCTGCGCGGCGGGCACGCTAAGCTGCTGGGCCAGCCGGGACAGATGCACGACTTTTCCAGTCCCCAATACCGGATGAGCGAATTCACAGCCGCTGTACTGCGGGCGCAGCTGAGCAAGCTCGATCGCATCGTGAGCGATTTCCGCGACAAGACCACCCGCGTAACCGAGGGCATCAAGGACCTGCCGGGGATCCAGTTCCGGAAGAAGAACGATCCTGCCGGCGGCCTCGGGAACTGGGTATTCATCAATACCAGTGGCAAGGAACAGCGCGACCGCTTTATCGCTGCCATGCACGCGGAGAACGTCACAGCCGCACCCATGGGAGGGTCGGCGATTCTGCCCATCGCCGCCCATATAGAAAAGAAAGAGACATTGCAGCCAGGTTGGCCATCATTCACCGTGGGACGGGGAAAAACCATCCAGTATGGCCCCTCTGCGTGCGTGAAGACAGTCGATGTCTATAACCGCTACGTCGGGATTCCCATGGATCCGAAATTCACCGATCAAGACGTAGCCGACATTATCGCGGCGGTCCGCAAGGTTTATCCGGTGGTAATGTAGTCATAGAGATTCCGTGGTTCACGGCCAACCGAGTGTCTGCGTTGCCCTAATCCTATTGATTGAGATTCGCAGAATGGAGTGAGAACCCCGGGTTCCGATGGAACCTGGGGTTTAGACATTTGGGAAGGAGTATATTAGCGCCTTTTATGGAATGCGCCGGCAGAGCCCCGCGACGACGGCGCTTTGGCTCGGGGGCTGCCCAAGGCTCGCGGGGTTATGGTTCCCGTGCGGAGCATGCGCGTTGCGCCGTTTGTTTGGCCTTCTTGAGACCCACGGCCCTACCTCTAGCGCCAACTTTC
>DATKMG010000760.1:0-4001 GCA_035541995.1 Terriglobia bacterium | reverse complement strand
GCGTGAGGCTCTGACCAAGTTCGAACAAATGGCGAACTGGCCCGAAATAATCGGCTGCCCGTTCCTTCGTATCGCATCCGAATACCCGGATACTGCCCACCCGTACCATCGCCTGGCGATCGCACACCAAAACAAGATTCTTGACTATCTAACCGATCTGCTAAAGCCGTTCGCGATCGACAGAAGGGCAGCGGCGGCGGCGATACTCAGCGTCATCGATGGCGCCTTGTCCATTCGAATGCTGTATGGGAATTCGAAGGTGATTCCGATTCTTTCGCCCGCCGAGGCAGTACTCAAGAGCTTTCAAAGCGAAGGAGCCCGACGCCGCAGATGATTGGATAAACCGCAAACGTGTCAGGAGGAACGGTCCGGATCATGAAATATCGCCGGGGCTCTCCTGAAGTTTCAGATTAGTACCGAGAAGTCGGCTTGTGTGGATTGATCACAAGCTCCTGAGTGACGAGCCATCCGGAAACCGAGACGAGCGGATATTCAACTTGGAACATCGTTCCTTTCACAACATTATTCAGCTTTGGTATCCGCTTCGCGCGAGTCTTGAGTTACCCGGCAAACGATACCCAATCGTTTGGACATTCCTTCTGCAAAAGCCCGGCCGATTCCCCTCCGACGCACCTGTTACGAGGGGCCCAGGGACGAACCCGCGGTGCTATGCTCCTCCGCAAGGGAGGTACGATTCCAGTGCATCCTACTGCTACTGCTGCCCGACGAGTTTTCCATGACACCAACAAACTCCACGCATTCTGGAATTTGTGCCTATTTTTACTGCTTGTTCTTCCTCTCCTCTACGGCGGTAACCTGCTTACTCGCCAGCTCTTGCAGGGCGCAAACCTAGCAGCTCTATTTTTCGTTCGTGAAATACGGATTCTTTTCACCTTCTTCATCGCTACCTGGATCATGGGCCGGGTTGAAGGCTGCAACATAGCCGAATACGGACTGCCTTGGCGACTGATGCTTGGTGGTCGCTTCTGGATGGGTGCTCTGCTCGGTTTCGTCTCTCTTACATTCTTGTTACTGGTCATGCACCTCGTTGGGGTTTTCCATTTTGGAGCTCTTGTTTTGAGCAACACGGACATCGTCAAGTGGGCGCTACTCTATGTCCTGGTTTTCATCCTGGTCGCCTTGACTGAGGAATTCAGCGCTCGTGGATATGCGCTTTACACGCTGACCAGGATTGCCGGATTTTGGCCAGCCGCGATTCTGACGGCGATCGTCTTCGGTTACACTCACGTCGGCAATTCCGGGGAGGACTGGATCGGATTGGCTAACGTCGGCCTCTTCGGCTTACTCGCCTGTCTGCTGCTTCAAAGAACCGGGAATCTCTGGATGCCGATTGGTCTCCATATGGCTTGGGATTGGGGCGAGACATTCTTCTACGGTGTGGCCAACAGCGGCAAAACCTACCCTGGCCAACTCATGAATTCGGCACCGTCGGGTCCACTCTGGCTATCGGGAGGCAGTGTAGGGCCTGAGGGCAGTGTGCTTTGCACGCTGCTAATGCTTCTGGCCTGGATTCTTTGCTCGATCTGGCTGCCGGACGTGAAGTATCCGCTATCTGCTTCTGCCAAGAAGCAAACGTAAAGACAAAGTCTTGTTAGCGCACGCGCTAAGGTCGCTTTCTTGTTTTCCGACCAACCACCCAGAATATTTCAGGGATCCCCCCGCACAGGTCCAGCTTCATTTGCTCTGGAACGGATGGCTGCGCACCCGCTACTTATACCTGAAGGCAGGCGATTCCATTAATAGTTCTGACGAATCGTGGACCAGGATGTTCGCTGGAGTCTTGAACTCCATATTGGTGAATGACTCGTCCAAGGCAAACATGGCGTGGCCGTGCATCAGCGCCCAGATCGCCGCCGTTAAGGTTTCGTGGCTTCAGACGTCTTTCTTAGTAGCAGCTCGTGAACTGCCTCTGCCAGTATCTGATAAGCGCGGTCCGCCGGGGTGCGTACAGCGGAATCTTTTCTCCTATTAACCGAAGCTTAACAATGGCAGCCCAGACTTTTATTTGAGCGGGTAGACATGCAAGTTTTCATTGTCGCCTTTCTCCTCGCGGCACTCCTCACGGTGTCTTTGCTCTTCCTGTGTCCTCCTAGAGATGGGAAACACGAATTCATTTTGGCCCTGCTGGACTCGACAATAGGTAGCAAACCTATCTATCCAACAAGACGCGCAGCACTGCCCTGGTCGCGCAGTGGGATGGTGAAGCGTTGAGAAGGCTGGCGGTGGCGAAGTTGTGATGGCCCCGGGACGACACAATTCATAACGAAACAGTGCTGACTTAGGCTGTGAGCAGCAGGCGGTCCCTGACACTCGTAGAAGATGTCAAAGAAGGAACGGATATGGCCAGATTCATCCGTTGGGTAGGTGACGTCGTCGGATTCAGTGAATTCCCTGAGTCTCGGTAGACACGCAGCTTTATGTGAAGCGATTGACTGAAGCGGCATTTCAGCTCGGACTCGAAGCGAGTCCGGACCCTCGAACCGCCTCTTCGCCTGCCGCCGTGTCCAACAAGGTGCGCCCTCTTCCTATCTGCCGAATGCAGACGATCCGGTGTGCCGTTGATCACAGCGCATCCCGTGTCCGGATGAGACATTAAAGTGGGGACGGTGGCTGCTCTTTTTCGCGAGGAGGAAGGGATGCTCAAGGGAATCCACATTCTGCTCACGTTGAAGTGTACTAACGAGTGTGATCACTGCTTTCTGCACTGTGGACCCACTCGCGAAGCTACGTTCACTTTGTCCCAGCTGCGCAGTCTCCTCCGGCAGATCAAGGAAGTCGGAACGGTGGAAGTTGTCTACTTCGAAGGCGGAGAACCTTTCCTGTTTTACCCCTTGCTCTTGGAAGGTCTCCGCATGGTACGAGCTGCAGGATTCGGCGCCGGCATCGTTACCAATTGTTACTGGGCGACTTCGATTGAAGATGCGTTGCTTTGGCTGAAGCCAATTCGCGAATTGGGAATCGCGGACTTCAGCATCAGCGACGATGATCTGCATCGTTTCGACAAGAATGATCACAGGGCTGAATTTGCTGATCAAGCCGCGCAGGAGCTTGGCATTCCAATAAGCACAATCCGTATTGATGTTCCCTGTGTATCTCGTTCCGGCGACGCAGGCCGGAAAGGAAAGCCCGTCGTTGGAGGTGGCGTTCTTTTCAAAGGTCGCGCAGCGGAAAAGTTAACGTCGGGCCTCCCGGTACGCCCGTCAAACGAATTCACCACCTGCCCACACGAAGATCTTCTCAACCCTGAGCGAGTACACATCGATGCTTATGGGAATGTTCACATCTGCCAGGGACTAAGTATGGGTAACGTCTGGGAACAGCCACTCGCCGAGCTGATTCGAGGTTATGATCCGTACAAGCATTCCATTTTCGGACCCCTGCTTCGCGGCGGACCTAGTCGGCTCGCCGTAGAGACCGACCTTACCATCGAAGACAACTACGTCGATGAGTGCCATCTCTGCTACACCCTGAGGAAACAACTGCTGCGCCGCTACCCTACATGCCTGGCCCCTAAGGACTGTTACGGACTGTAGAGCCGTCCAACTCCCGCCGCTGTGCCATCTAAATCCAACACCGAGAGTCATCACTGATGTGACGAGTGGAAAACCGATTTGAAACTGGTCAAGCCTTCGATTCATGGTTTTTCTTGTTTGGTTCAGATCTCCGGCACTACGATTTACCCATGCTGACTGGACTCGCACTTGTCCTCGTATTGCTTTTTGTGGCGGGTTGTTCATCCCCCGAAACGAGTTCATCGTGCACTTTCGGCAATGGTTGTTTCCGTCTGAAATGAACGGCCGCATAAGCTCAATTCTTCGGCTCCGCACAAGTTGGCGGGTTGAAAGCCCGTGGCAGAGGCCGCAGCGTTCACACTAATTTGAGTGCTCACGCATCTTGCGAGATGCATCGTGCCACGATGAGCGTCATGTCGTCGGCCTGGACGCCCCGGCTGAAGTTTTGCACTTCTGTGACGATTGCCT
>DATKMG010000759.1:0-12543 GCA_035541995.1 Terriglobia bacterium | reverse complement strand
CCTGCAAGATTTTGGGCATTTTTGCATTGCCTCGCAGCATCCTCTCCCGTACGGATGGAAATAAGTCCAGATCTGTGTGGGGAAAAAAGAGGGCTCCGGTGTACTCATCCATGTAGGACGAATCGGTATTCAATTCCAGGTAGGTCATGCGGTGGGCCAAGTCCAACTGGCGCTGACGGTAGTCTTGTGAAACGACTACCATGTAAGAACCCATCAGTGAGGAATTGCCGATGTAATGAAACTTTTCACGAGGCAGGTCGGGCAGCAAGCCAATAAGGATGGCATTCTCCAGGTCAAGAAACCGACCGAATCCTCCGCCGATATAGACATGTGCCAGGTCAGAAAAGGTTAATCCCACTCGATTCAGCATCAGCGCTGCCGCCGAATAGATGGCGGCCTTGGCTCGAAGGATGTTCTCTATATCGGCTTCATTAATGAAAACCGGCCTGCCTGCGGCCGTCTCTGCAGCGGGAACAATCTGGTAAGCAGCGCGGCGGCCATCAACTTCAATGAGCGGATTAGGCCGCACCCGGTCCAGTTTGCCACTCGGATCGATCCATCCGGTCAGGCGGAGATTTGCCAGCAAATCAATCATCCCTGATCCGCAGATGCCCTTGGGCTTTCCCCCGCCGATTGTTGAGTACTGGGCTGAACCGGTTTCTCGATCAACCGTCACTTTTTCAATTGCTCCGAGCGCAGCCCGCATGCCGCACACAACGCCTCCGCCTTCGAAGGCTGGGCCAGCCGAGCAAGCACAGCTCATGAGAAAGTCACAGTTGCCGACGACGACCTCCCCATTGGTCCCAATGTCGATGAACAGGCTAATCGCTTCAGAATCGGTTGCGAGATCGGTCGAGAGTAACCCGGCAGTAATGTCTCCACCCACGTAGCTTCCCACGCAGGGGGAAAAGTAAATCCAGGAATCCGGGTAGATATCAATCCCCACCTCGGAAGCGGTGAGATACCCCACTTCCTTCACCGTGGGCACATAAGGGTCGAGCCGGATGTATTCGGGATCAAGGCCAAGCAACAGGTGAGTCATCACCGTGTTGCCGGAAATCACAGCGTTACAGATTTCTGACGGATCGACGCTATGATTCCTGCACACTTCCCGAATGAGTCGGTTGACGGTTAGCAGGACTCGGGATTGCAGCTCTTGAAGCCCTGTGCTTCGTTTGGCGAAGTTTATGCGGCTGATGACATCCTGGCCGCAAGGGATCTGGGCATTGTAGTCACTGCAGGTGCCAAGGACTTTCCCATGTGTCAAGCTGATTAGTTGTGCCGCAACCGTGGTAGTCCCAACATCCACGGCAAGGGCGTGATGGCCGGTCGTGCGGTCTCCAGGCTCGACGCGAATCGCCCGCAACTGGCCAGGCTCCCGAATTAACGTCACCGTGACCAAACCATCTTCTGCTCGCAAAGCGCGGGCAACCTGGCGCATCGCAGTAAGTGAATACACAATGGTCAGTTTCCCCCAGTCACGCCGGATCGCGCGCGTGACCCGCTCCAAGTCAAACAACCCGTCTTCTCGCCGGGGAAGCTGGATCTTTAGCCGCCATCTGACGGCCAAGGGGTCAAAATCCCAGTCTTTAGGCAACAATTCCTTGCGGACCAGGCAGGTTGCTTCCTCGTCATGTGATTCCAGAGACAGGCGTTCTACGGCCTCCCCGATTTCAACGACGACCGGCTCCTCAAGCAAACGTGTCCGGCAGGCCAGAACCTGCCCATCGGCCACCATTTCCGCGGGCAATTGGCCCAGACTGTCAGAATCAACTCGTCCGGAAAGCACTGTGACGACACATTTGCCACATGTGCCCTCTCCCCCGCAAGGGGTACCTATCTCAACACCCGCCATGCGGGCCGCATCCAGAAGCTGAGTGCGGAATGGGACTTCAATTCGCTTGTTGCCAGGTACAAACTCGACGACAGGCATAAGGATCAGGCTCAGTCTGAAGTCAAGCGCTTCCGGCAAAACCGGAGGCTTGTAATTTGGACATCTTTCGAGAAGTGCAGCGGCAGGATGCCGGGACCGCCGAGCCCCGGCTCGGCAGGCGCCGACGTGGGCGTTGGCGATCCCAGGCAGTCCTTAGGAGTTCGGGACCGCCGTCCCCCCTCGCGCCGCCCTGGGTCAGCATTTCAACCAATGTCCTTTCTTCCAGAAAAGGAACTCCGTGATTTCATCCGACAACTCGCGACTTGATGAAACTCTCCAGGTCTGAGGCCTCTTGAGGGCCGACTATTGCTTTCCAGCTCGGAAGGTTCTCTTCCAGCTCACCACTAATCTGGGCTACATAACCCGGGATAATCAGCTCACGGGATTCCACTTGGCTGTCCAGGTGGATTTCCTTGATAAACCTGGCAATCGTGGAACCGTTGAATTTACCTGCAGCCCAAGCCGTCAAGACACTCATCCCCTCGCATTCAGGAACGACCAACCAGGCACTGGTCCCGCTATTCTCGATCTCTCCGGAGACTACAAAGTAAGTCAGCGAGAAATTCGTGGTCACAAATACAGGGGAAGCTGGAGTTGGATCGCCAATGGCATACACCTTGGGTTCGACTTGTATCGGTTTCTGAGGATCAGTGAATATGTTCTGCCGCAGGGTAAGGAGCGAGACCAACTGCGCCGGATTCAAAGAAGGAAGAATACAGATTCCCCCGTACTTGTTGATTTCGTTGACCGCTTCCACGGTGCCCTCGAAAAGATTTGTGCTCTCAATGAAGCGAAGCGTGGGATAACCCAAGGGCCTGAAATTGTCTTTCAGGGCCGCGCGGCGTAATATGGAATTGGTTTGGAAGCGTTCAGCCAGCGAATGGGTTGGAAGCTGCAAAACCAGATCATTGAACCCTTCCTCCCTGAGTTTGGTGGAGACTTCAACTAATTGGTTGAGGTCATTCGCCGTAATTGCCAAGGCGTGGTCGTTCTGTTTGGCCACAGTTGCAAGCACTTCCGTGTCTGCCGCGTTGGCAGCGCAGAGAAGGCTTCGCGACCCTTTCACGCCCACAGCCGCCAGTTCGAGAGCCCTGATATCAGGGCTTCGCAAAACCAACGGCCGTTTGGTCGTCTCCCAGGCCCTCGAGGCCAGTGCAGCAAAGGCGTTGGGATCGGAACCGAGTTGAGTGATTGCTACCAGATCGACCCGCATCGTCTCTCCCACACGGACTAGGACATAGTCCCGGATTCCCTGTAAAGTCCTGTTCTGCAACCCAACCGGATCCGTGTCATTCACGTTTACAGCCAGGACGGTGGGGTGCACAAAAGTCTTCTCGTGGCGGTAAAGCACGGTCTCCCCGCCTATCTTCAAAGTCCGCTCCGGGCCAAGCTCGATGGTTCGAACGGGAGGTTCGCTGGCGGCCCCCAGCACCTGTTTGGCTTCTTCAGAGGCGTAGGGGCATTGAGAGAGTTCTGTTTTCTTCGCCGCCAGCTTCATGGCAAACGCCAGGCAGGTATTGGACCCGCATTCCTTGCAGTTGGTCTTGGGCAATAGTTTTTGAATTTGCAGACCGGTCAAGGCCATTAGAAGCCTCCTCTGCCATCCATCAGCCTCTGGATGGTCTTCTTCAGTTCACGCACCGCATCCGGGTGGTAGAGGATCAGGAGGTCGGCCCCGGCATATAACAGGGAGGTGGCCGTAGTCAGCTCCCACAGGGCCGCGCGCGTGGCCAGCTCGCCCCAGGCAGGGGCATCCGCCTCGCTTGCTTTGAATTCCTTGGCCTTAACACATTCATGGCCGGGGGACACGATCATGGGGAAGGCCAGCATCCTGTCACCGCCCAGTCCCGTCAGCCGGATTCTCTCCATGACCGAATAGGTGTATTCCAGTCCGTAACCCATGGCACCGGTCATTGGATCCATGACAATCTGTTCCGGCTTGATATCCATATTGGAGAGGAGAATATTGAGTTGTTTGCCGATGTTGACATCGATGGGACTCTGCGACACGAGGGTATGGCCGTAGGCCAGCACGGCTCCGGCGATCGTACGGTAGTTCTCCTGTTCCACCCAATTAAAGAGCAAATTTTCTCCTGCGCAACCTTGAGCGACCACCTTCATGACCTCGTTGACCTTCTCATAGTGACTGTGCCCGGTCACGATGAGCGGGACGTCCACCGCTGAAAGCACTTTGTAGACGACATTCAACGCGTCTTCGGCAGAGCGGTTCCCCCTTTCGGGATGCGTTCCCTCCAGCCTGACACTGATGAGATCGGCTCCGAATTTTTCGACACAAACCTTTGCCATTTCGGCGGGCTCCCTCAACAGGTCGCCGTAAACCTGCCGCAGGAGGGGAGGATATTTGTCGCTGACTCTATCGAAAACCTCCATGGCCACCAGGGGGCGGTGGGGCATGTGGCCTTCCCAGAGGTGGAAGGGCATGACGCGGGCCCCTCCCACCGCCAGGGCTCTGCCTCTGGAGCCGCCCTGCGCTTTGCTGGCACCCAAAGTGACGGTATGGATGGCGATCTCTCCCGGTTCTCTCCGCAGCGGGAAAGCTGAGATTCCTCGAATCCGCTCCTCGGCTTTGGGCTGGCATCCTCCAGGCTGTGCCGGGGCTACCGGTGCCGAAAAAACTGCCGTCGGAATCTCCGCACCAGAGATAGCCACCACGGGCAATTCACTTTTCTGAGGCTTACCCAGGAACTTCTCGCTCAGTGTGTCGATAATCTCTCCGACAATCTGCTGAGTCAGATCCTTCTTAATCTCCTGCTTGAGGCTCTCTGAAATCTCAGCCTTCAATTGCCGGATCTGTTCTGCTGTCAGGCTCATTTCATTCTCCTCGACCTCGGCCGGCACAGTCAGTTCTTCCATCATGGAGGACCCGGGTTCAGAATCAGTTCCACTGGGGGCAGGGACAGTTGCAGGAACCGTCCCGGAGAAACGGGTCATTTCTTCCATTCCAAGGGCAGGGTGTCCCACTTTTTCCATATAGACACGGATCTGCTGGGGATCAGTCGCAATGGTCTCGTCGGCGAGCTTGTCGAAAAGGTCCGGGACTCCTTGCTCGGCAAAACGATGGCCAAGATCCTGTGCCAGCAGGTCCTTCAGGCCTTTCGGCATCCAGACGAGCCGCTTATGGCCGCCTTCCGCGAAGCAGAATTTTCTAGAGGTCAGGAAAACCTTGCCGACTCCCATGAACCCGGGAGTCTGCTGGCCACCTCCCACACTACCGGCCAGCGAAGAAAAGTTCATCCCCACAGGAGTGTCTCCCGTGAACTCGCGATTGACTGCCATCACCCCGTTGCACTCCGGCACGTAAGCGCAGATCACCTCAAAACAACCACAACTCGTCATTGGCCTGTCCATAATCGAGTAGGCAGAATAAGACTCGATGGTTTTGTGGGAGTTCAGATAGACATAGTCGTTCACACCCTGCCAGATGCCCTTGATCGGATCCAGGCAGACTCCCTTGGCGACCGGCTGATTGGGACCGGTCGCATCAATCTCATAGGCTGCCTTACCATCCAGCCAGTTGTAGGCACCGCACAGGCCCAGCCGCTCGGGAGTGATCATACACACATGGTTGGGCGCAAAGGATTGGCACAGGAGGCAGGAATAAAAGATATCCACTGAGTCATCGGTCATCGCCTCCAGGCGGCGGTTTCTGTCATCATAGACTTTGCGGGCGATGGGGAGACGACGTGCCACTTCGTTCGGATCGGTGATGAGGGTCACCTGAACCTTGTCGACAATGGCCGGGTAGTCTGACAATAACCTGGCATGCAGGATCTCTCCGTAGTGGCGCAACCGCAGTCCTTTGCCAAAGCCGTTCCTGGAAACCCGTGTCCAGATGATGTCCCGCTGGCCCATGTGCCATATCCCTTCGGCGCCGTTCAGGAAATAGTGGATGCGGCGTTCCAGGATCGGTTCGAAGTCAGTTTGCATTTTCCGCCCGGCAACCTCGACCCAGATCGCCAGCGGCAGGGCCGACCCCGGTTCGAGGCCGTCGATGTCTGGACCGATCAGATCAATTTGTCCATCAGCGACTTCATCCATTTCGACCATGGTCAGGAACTCGAACGCTGGCGTCCTGTTCCCGCCAAATTCTGCATGTACATCTGCTTTTCGGATCCGCTCTCCTTCGAAAGCCGGTCCATAGGGGACAGGAATCGGCACCTTGGCCACCTTGACCTTGCAGCCACGGACTTCCAGGGCTTTCTCCACCATCGATTCGTAGGGCACGTTGGAAACTACATGTTCATAGGTGCAAATGCCCGTTGGCAGAATCTCCGGAATATCGGTATCGGCAATCACAGGGAAGCCGTAATTAATTGCTCCTGCGGCAGTGGCGTACTTCTCTGAGTCCACTTCGCCCAGGGCCAGAACAAACGCAAAAATGCGATTTTTGGTGTATTTCAGATTGCCCCGAAAGTCCCCGGGCTTAATGCCGCCAAAGGAGAGGGCCGCGCGGTTGGCAAATCCAAGCGCATAGACGAGGGCAGAAACTTCACGTCCAAAAGGGACCAGGCGGGTCTTCCAGCCGAGCTGCACTCCCTCTTCATCCAACTGTTCTGCAAACTGCTTCCCCCTGGTGGAACCTCCCATAAACACGTAAAGATTCTTTTCCTGCAACTCACGGGCAATCCGGACGGCAATTCGATTGTTAGGGGCCGCTCCGGTGATTGCGGCGAACCCGGGTGCCGTGCCATCCACAAATTCAATCCCGCGCTCTCGCATGATGATATCGCTTGCAGCCCCCAGCCAGATGCCATCGACCGGATTAGGCCCAACCAGGTACTTGCAGGCTTCGATAATCTCACAAGCAAACAAGGCTGCAACTCCCGCATCGAGCGCATTTCCAAGATAGGGGAGCCAGACATGCTCCGAGGGGCGCTCGGGCAGCAATTCCTTGGCCTGCTTCAAGACCTCCCTCAAGTCGGAGAGGGTCTGAGCTCTACGACCTGTCAAGGAATAGATGATCGGCAAATAATAAGCCGTATCAGGAAATCCCACTTCACAAAGGGCTCCCTTGGCGGCAATAGCGTGGTCCAACCTGCTTTCGGCCTGGGCGACCCATTCGACAGCCCCATCAATTGCGCTGGCGCAGATCAGTCTTGACATCTATCCTCTCCGGTCCTTCATATCCATGAGTTTTCGCTCGGCTTTCCGATGAATCCCCAGCTTCCGCCGTTTTTCCTGGATGATGTCCATGATGGCAGTTGCTGCTTGAAGAGGGTCACTGTGGACATGGAAGGATGCCCCAAATATCTCTTGCGTGTCCTGGTTGAGAAAATGTGTCACATTTTCAGAGCCGACAATGTGAAAGGGGTGTCCCAGGACTACATTAATTCCGGAAGCCACGAAGTAACAGCCGATGGCAATGGCCTTCTCGCTCATCCACTCGGGTGCCACGCCCACGGCAGGGAGTGAGGAGAAATCGTCTCCCAGGCCGCCTTCCGCCAGAATTTCAGTCGCAGCTTCCAGAATCCGTGAGTTGTCTACACAACTCCCCATATGAAGCACAGGCGGCATTCCCACAGCTTCGCAGACCTCTCGTAACCCGCGGCCGCTAAACTCCAGGGCTGCCTCCGGGGTCAACATCCCCACTTTGGCCGAGGCGATGGCTGCACAACCTGTCTTAAGGACAAGTACATCATGTTTCAGCATTTCACGGGTCAGTGTGTTGATGTAAAAATCCATTTGGCTTCTGGGATTGTTGCATCCCACGATCCCCACGACACCTTGTATCCTTCCTTGGATTATGGCGTCATTCAGAGGACGGAATGAACCGCGGAACGAACCTCCCAGCATATTCTTAATGGCCCTGACACTAAATCCTGCCACCAGCGGCCGCGAGGCACTGGGGATCGCCACTTTGGCCGGATCGCGGAACTTGAAATTGTCGATGGCACGTTTCAGCAAGGCCTTGGCATTCTCATACGCATTCTCCTCGTCGAAGGGCTGGTGGCTGGCCCCGATTGTTTTGGCCAGGTCGCTAGTGGACACAATCTCGGTGTGATAAGCCTTGGCGATATTGGGTAGACTGGCCATGCAGCACTGAACATCGGTAATCATCATCTCAACTGCGCCCGTGATGATGGCCAGTTCCTGCTGCAGGAAATTGCCCGCCACCGGAATTCCATGTCGGATCAAGATCTCATTGGCCGTGCAGCAGATGCCCGCCAAGGTCACCCCTTCTGCACTGGCCGCCTGGGCATATTGGATAATCTCGGGATCCGAGGAGGCCGCAGCCAACATCTCGGATAATGCGGGTTCGTGTCCATGGACCAGTACATTAACCGTTTTTTCTCCCAGGACCCCCAAATTGGCCTTGCTGCGCACCGGAGCAGGCGTCCCAAATAAAATGTCGGATACGATGCTGGCAATGCGCGATCCTCCCCAACCATCAGCCAACGAGGTCTGAAAAGCGTTTAGGAGAATGTTGCGGTAGTCGTGGTCGACCCCCATGTTGGTGCGGTGGAGGCTTTCCACAATCATGCAATCGATACCTTTCGGTTCAAGGCCATGAGTTCGCCACACCCCTTGCCGCTTCAACGGTGCCAGCTGCAAGGTCCTTAAGCTCTCTTCCTGTGCCATGAACTCCTCGAGGAAGCGGCCAGCCAGCTCAGTGGCGATTTCATTCACGTTGCGATGGTCGTTTTCGATTCCGAACCTGGAGGCGGCCTCAAACAAAGCCGACTCATCCTGGATGGTGTAGTTCCCCCCTTTCCCCTGGGCAACCTTTTTCAAGAGGAGCACAAGGCGGCGCCCGTGATCCGAGTGGGCGGCGGTACCGCTGGCTACTTCCCGCAGATAATTTCGGGCTACAATCGTGTCCGCGTCTGCTCCGCACACTCCTAAAGGGGCCTTGGTCGTGATGCGACAGGGCCCCATGTGGCAGATTCGGCAGCAGAGGCCATTCTTGCCGAACCCGCACTGGGTATGCTGTGTGGCGACACGCGAAAAACAGGTATCAACACAATCGGCCTCGGCTTTCCGCAGGACCTCAATGGAGGCTTCGTCCATAGCCTGGGTTTCGGGAGGATGATTGACAAGCGCCATAGTCGCTAGCCCTTCCTGGGGACTTCACAGTCCACAAGTTCCCTTTGATTCCGCTCACTGACTCCTTGACTTGCAGTGCCCATTGGAACTGTCAGGAGCCCAATTTCTGAAAGGAGATTATCCACCCTGGCGACGACCTCGTTGGGCTCCTTCAATGCCCAAAGGCTGCCTCCCTTTTCCCCTAACTCCGCAAGGGCCTGGTCTTCGGGCAAGCCGACAAAGTAGTCAGGCCTAATCGAGTCTCGCAGACGTTCAGCTGCCTCGGAAAACAGCGGGGTCCTCAAGCGGTTGACGACCACTGCTAGTCTGCCGTATTCGACCTTCATTTCCCGCGCCAGCTCGAGAAGACGATCCACCGTGGCCAGACCTCGCTCAGACGGATCCGACACCAGCACCAGCAAGTCCGCTTTCTGCACAATCCGACGTGAGAGGTTCTCCAAACCTGCTTCATTGTCAATCACCGCAAAAGGATAGCTGGCAGCAATCTCCTCGAGCGTCACTTTCAAGACGTTATTGGCGTAGCAATAACATCCCGGCCCTTCAGGTCGGCCCATGGCGATCAAATCGAATTCGGGGCCTTCCACCAGGCTCTGGGAGATCTTCAGCTCCAGCAGGTCTCGCTTTGAGATCCCCACAGACAATCCCCGGCCGGCGATTTCACGAGCTTCTTCACGAAGCCTTCCGACCGTATGTTCGGCTTTGACGCCCAACAAGACGTCCAGACACATGTTGGGGTCGGCGTCCACTGCCAGGATCGGCCGACAACCACGGGCCACTAGTCGCGTTACCAATAATCCTGCCAGGGTGGTCTTCCCAACCCCGCCCTTGCCGGTAATGGCGATGGTGAAGCTCATAAGAATCCGTACCTCGCCCTCAGTGCGCTAGAGAGCTCCCCCAGTAATTTGAACACCCTTTCCGAGTCTGCCACCTCCATGGAACCCGTTCCGCAAGATGGAGTCACCATTGACTGTTCAACGATTATCCTTTTTTCCATGCCGGCCCGTTTCGCCAGGTGTTCGACGACCTTGTTGAAATGGTTCATCAAAGCGTCGATTGTCTGTTCCCGTATAGCAATGGAAGTCGGCACGACACCCCACGCCAGTATTCCTCCTCGCTCGAGATGTGCCTTTACGGCAGGAGCATAGAGGGCAATCGTCTCTCCGTAATCGAATGCGTCGAAGTTAATGATGTCGACTCCGGCGTCGATGAGCAAGCTCCATTCGGTGTTGCCGCAGCAATGGACTCCGGCTATCGCTTCGTCAGCATGAATCGCCCGAATTATTTCCCCAAGGTGGGCCACCACGTTTTCACGGGTAAGGGACACATACGTGGAACTTCCGAATGCTGAAAGGATGGGTTCATCGACAAAACAGATCACTCGCTCCGCGTGAGGGCGGAACTTCTGGATCTGCCAACGGCACTTCATCGCCAGTGCCTTAATGATGACGTCTCTGAACTCCTCGTTGTAATAGATGGCCCGCTTGTCCTGGTCCACGATTGTGAGGGCGAAACTGCAAGGCCCTGTGGTCTGGATCTTGATGAATGGGGGTTTCCGTCCCGTCGTTTTCAGTCGTGACTCCAAAGCGCAAATGCCTCGTGAGAAGTCTGGACTGATGGCCAGGGCCGAACAATCGCCCGTCCCCTCGTCCGGATCCATCGCCTGGAGGTAAGCTTCGTAAAAGGCGGTGAGATCCTCAGAGTGATCTGTTGCCGTGTCGAAGTACATGCGCCGTTTCACTTGGTCAATTACAATTCCCGGCATCCCTTCGGAGTACTGGATCTCCATTTGCTCGTTCAAGCTGATGCGGGGCAGTTGCGGCCAGATTGGGGCGTCAGGGATAGAAGACAGAATCACGTCGACTGCCGCGTCCGCATCCTCGTGTGGCAGGCTGCCGATTGCAGTTGCAAGGCATCTGGGTTGGAAGGTCATATCTCCCTCGCTTATAGAAACATATAGGCAGCTGGGCTCAGCGCATCATACATACATGCAGGGTAATTCTTTCCCGATTTACAAAATAGGCAAATTCGGCTTATAAATAAGATGATCTTGCTACCAATCAGCCAATTCTTGCACGATTCCGGCTGACCAGGGGGATTCCGGATCACTTTACTCCGACCGATTCACAATTTGGCCGATGTCGCTATTATCGAAACGAACCCTCATCTCACTAAAGACAACGTATTTCCGGCGCTACGAATTTCGTCCTTTCCTGATCGATGTTAGCGGGCGAGTCACCGATTGGAATGACCCGCTGGCTGGCCTTTTTGTAGTCCAGCACGCTCGGGCTCGTGGCCTCGAGGAGAGCGTTCAGTGGGGAGAACCGTATATTTTTCCTCTCGCACCAGGTGTGGCCAGTTGGGTTGTGCCCCTGGTAGATGGCTTGACAGTGAGTGGGGGCATTATCGGCGGAGAGGTGGTGTCCCGAGATACGCAATCCGATCCAACGGAAGCAATTCAGCACTTTGTGGCCGCAGGACTCAGCAGGCACACCGCTTCCCGGTACGTTCAGAAACTCGCTTACTGGCCGGAGACACGCATCCCCGAAGCCGTCATGTTCCTGGAGCGGACCTTTTACCAAATGAGCGGCTGGGTTCCGCGCCTGCTGGTGGAAAACTACTCCCGGGCTGTCCAGCAGCGGGAAATTGCACAGGCCATTCGGACCCTGAAGAGATCGCGCAAACCCATCCACTACCCTATGGAGAAAGAACGCGTTCTGTTCTCGTTGATTAAGGATGGCGACCGCAAAGGAGCGAGGAAAGTACTCAATGAGATTTTGGGGGCGATCTTCTTTCGTTCCCCGAAATTGTTAACCCTGAGAGGACGGGCTATTGAGCTGCTTGGACACCTTGCCCGCACCGCAATTACCGGAAACCCGCTCTTCGAGCCTCTGTTGGAGCAAGACGCGCGATGGATGGAACAATTAGTGGAGGCTCCTGATTTTGAAGCCGTGTGTATGGTCTTGAATCAAGCTATTGACGATTTCATCGACCAGATCTATTTGCAGAGCCGGGATCGCTTCAACCAAAAGGTGGCTTATATTCTCGATTTTATTAACCGGAACTACTCGACCAAGATCAGCTTGCCTATGCTAGCTGCTGAGGCTGGGCTCAGCACTTTCCGCACGGCCCACCTGGTCAAGGAAGTGACTGGAAAGACGGTCACTCAAAACATCCAGGAGGCTAGAATCAACAAAGCTAAGGAGCTTTTGCAGACCACTTCAAAGAGCTGTACAGAGATTGCCTATGAAGTGGGATATGGGGAGCAAAGTTACTTCATTAAACACTTCAAGCGCCTGGTGGGGGTCACGCCGACACGCTACCGGCGAACGTAGATTTATCATCTTGGCAATGCGATTTCGGAGGGAAGAAACAATTCAAATTATGGAGTGCGCCGGCAGAGCGAAGGGCAACGGTCCCTCGCAGCGACGGCGCTTTGGCTCCGAGTGGCTAAATTAGCTCTGGATCAGCGGTCCTGTATCACCGCTCTAATCCAAAGCGATGTCGCGCGTGAGACCGCTGTCTCACGCTTGCCACCGCAGTCCAAG
>DATKMG010000758.1:0-6261 GCA_035541995.1 Terriglobia bacterium | reverse complement strand
ATGTGGCCGTTGGCGCTTTGTTATTGGCAACCGTTCTGATATTGACCTTGGAGGCTTTTCGCCTGATTGCTGTGCCGCAAAGAATTTCCAGCTACACCAGGGCACCGCAGAAAGCGACATCATGAGTTCTACCGGCCATGTAGTCCCATCGAACTTAGGCGGCGCCTTGTCCCCACCCACGCCCAGGGTCTCTCCAATCCGGGACTACTTCACTTTGATTAAGCCGGAGGTAACCTTCCTGGTTCTTATTGCCACCGGAATTGGCTGTGTTATGGCTTCCAGCCGGCTGGATTGGCTGCTACTTCTTCACACACTCCTGGGGACCGGCATGGTGGCAGGAGGAACTGCCACCCTGAATCAATATCTGGAACGCACCTTTGATAGCCGAATGCGCCGCACCCTGAACCGCCCGCTCCCCGCCGGGCGTCTGTTGCCTGAGGCGGTTTTGCATTTTGGAGTTGGGCTGTCAGTGCTGGGAGTCCTATACCTGGCCTTCCTAGTAAATTACCTCACGAGCTGGATCGGATTGACCACCCTCTTGACTTATCTGTTGATTTACACACCTTTGAAACGTCGTACGTCTCTCTGCACGTTGATCGGAGCCTTTCCTGGTGCTGCGCCAGCTTTGATAGGTTGGGCCAGTGTTCGCAATTCTCTTTCCGTCGAGGCATGGGTTTTGTATGCCATTTTATTCGTCTGGCAGTTTCCTCACTTCCTGGCCATTGCCTGGATGTACCGGGAAGACTATACTCGAGCAGGTATGTTAATGCTGCCTCCCGGCGATTTACGGGGGAATGCAGCGTTTCGTCAGATTCTCACTGCTTCGCTTATCTTAATTCCTGTCAGTCTTATTCCTTCACTCCTCGGTATGACCGGGAGCCTTTATTCCATTTCAGCCTTTTTATTGGGCTTCGGCTTCTGCTATTTTGCCTTTCAGGCCTCACAGCACCGAACGGGAACACGAGCCAGGCATTTGTTGCATGCGTCCGTGTTTTATCTTCCGCTGTTGTACGCCGTCATGATGATGAACAAGCTCGGGTAGCCAAGCTGAGGTAATGGCAGCCTGAGTCCGGCATCGTTGTGGGGCCGACGGGGCAAGTTCTTGGTGGGAGCGGCTTGACTCTGCGCAATGAGCGCATCAGGTCTCAAAAAGCTCTACGAGGAATCCGAGGCACGAGTGGTCCTTGTTGGGGGTAAAGCGAGACAGTCTGGGCGTCGTTCAAGACGCCTCTGTAATTGCTAACCTCGTCGATGGAGGGGAATACGATGGGTCGACTTTTGGGAGTCCTGATTGGAATTATCACGGGTGTTTCAGTCTATCTTTTCACTGGGAGGATGGGTTGGTTCCCCGAGCAAATCTCCGAATATGCCCCTGCAATCGACCAGCAGTTTATGCGAACCCTGATCGTTGTCGGCATTGCCTTCGTATCGGCGCAGATTATGCTGGGTTACTTCGTTTGGCGCTACCGTGATCGAGGGCGGGGAGAAGTGGTTTACACGCACGGCAGTACGAAGTTGGAGGTAGGATTATTGATTCTAACAACCACAGTTTTCGTCACGCTCGCCGTCATGGGGCAAAAGGTATGGGCGCAACTCCACCTGCAGGAGGTTCCTGCCGATGCACTGCAGGTTGAAATTACCGGTCAACAATTTGCCTGGAACATTCGCTATCCCGGTCCCGACGGGAGATTTGGCCGAACGGAGTCCCGACTGATCGATGATCAAACTAACCCCGTGGGTATGGACCCAAAAGACCCGGCTTCGGGGGACGACATCGTTAGCATCAACCGTCTGGCGGTCCCCGTTGGCCGTGAGGTTCGTTTGACGCTGCGTTCAAAAGACGTGACCCATAGCTTTTTCGTGCCCGTCCTGCGGATCAAACAAGATACGGTGCCTGGGATGGCCATCCCCCTGCATTTTAAGGCCGTGAAGACAGGTGAGTATGAAATTGCCTGTGCAGAGTTGTGTGGGCTCGAACATTACAAGATGAAGGGCTACCTGATGGTGATGCCTCAAGAGGCCTTTGAAGCCTGGCTTAAGGAACGAGCAACTCGCTAGGCGGGTCTTGTTCCGCGGATCTGTGATAGAAGTCATTTACTCAAAATGATATGAAATGCGCATATGCGCTGAAAACTGAAATGAAACGGGAGGGATAATGTCAGAAATTGCTCCGGCCGTGATTCATAGGGCTCCCACCGGGTTTATTCGAAAGTGGATCTTCAGTCTTGACCACAAGGTGATCGGGATTCAGTACTACTTTCTCGCCCTGTTATCGGTGTTCATTGGAATGACGTTGTCCATTCTTTTCCGCTTGAGACTGGCCTGGCCGACAGAAGCTTGGCCTTTACTCGGGAAGATTTTCCCAGTGGGCTTTGAAGGTGGGCCCATGACTCCGGAATTCTATCTTTCCATGGTCACCATGCACGGCACCATTATGGTGTTTTTTGTGCTGACAACCGCTCCCCAAAGCGGGTTTGGCAACTACTTTCTTCCCATCCAGATTGGGGCTCACGACATGGCGTTTCCGGTGCTCAACATGCTCTCCTTCTGGGTCACCTTCGTGAGCCTGTCAGTAATGGTCTCTGCTCTCTTTGTGCAAGGAGGAGCCCCTATCTCCGGCTGGACAGCCTACGCCCCGTTGAGCGCCTTAGGTCAAGTGGCAGGGCCTGGCCTGGGGCTGGGTCAAACGCTCTGGATTATTAGCATCGCGCTTTTCTGTATTGGTTCGCTCTTGGGGGCGTTGAATTTCATCACCACGACCATCAATTTACGCACTAAAGGCATGTCACTTATGCGACTACCTCTGACTGTCTGGACCTGGTTTACAACGGCAATTCTGGCTCTGCTCTCGTTCCCGGTACTTCTTGCCGGTGGAATTCTGCTACTGCTTGACCGACTCGGTGGTACCAGCTTCTTCATCCCAGGTAACCTGGTGGTCAGTGATAAGGCGATTGCCCATTCCGGAGGCTCTCCGCTGCTCTGGCAACATCTCTTTTGGTTCTTCGGGCACCCTGAAGTCTATATTGCCATCCTGCCGGGGATGGGGGTTGCCTCTCAGCTACTTTCCACTTTTTCGCGAAAACCGATTTTCGGTTATCGGGCCATGGTCTATGCCATTTTCGCAATCGGGATGCTTGGATTCTTTGTCTGGGGTCATCATATGTTTGTAAGCGGATTAAGTCCTTACTCAGCCATCGCCTTTTCTCTGCTGACTTTGACCATAGGGGTGCCGTCTGCGATTAAGACATTCAACTGGCTAGGAACACTCTGGGGTGGTCGGATTCGCTTTACCGCTCCAGCTCTATTTGCCCTTGGATTTGTCTCACTCTTTGTCTCGGGAGGGCTGACGGGGCTGTTTCTCGGTCAAACTTCATTGGATCTTATGCTTCACGACACGTGGTTTGTATTGGGTCACTTCCATATGATCATGGGGGTAGCCGCGATCTTTGGAATCTTTGCGGGAACCTACTATTGGTTTCCCAAAATGTTCGGCCGGATGATGAACGAGTCTTGGGGAAAGCTGCATTTCTTTCTGACCTTCGTGGGCGTCTACGCCATTTTCCTGCCCATGCATATCATGGGAATCATGGGGCATCCTCGTCGCTACGCACAGGCTACCGAGTTTAAGTACTTGGCCGCCACGCAGCCTTTTCACCAGTTCATTACAATTGCCACCCTTATTACGGCAGCAGCACAAGTGATTTTTATGGTGAATTTCTTCTGGAGCCTGTTCAAGGGGAGCAAAGCATCAGAAAATCCTTGGGAGTCCACGACGTTAGAGTGGACTGTCCCCTCGCCTCCTCCTCATGACAATTTCGGGGAGAAGCATCCAGTGGTTCATCATGGCCCTTACGAATATGGAGTTCCCGGCGCATCCAAAGACTATGTCATGCAAACGGATTCGCCCAACTCATAAAGGTTGATACAACCGAACCATGCCAGCGACAATTGCCGCACCAGAGAAAGAAACCGAGCAGAAGACCCGTGATGGGTCTGGTGGACGTGGTCGCATTTTTGGCGACAGTCATTCGGGAGGAGGGGATTCAGGCCGTTGGGGCCACTATGATCCCTACGGGTATGGCAACTCGTCGCAATCGAGTCGCCTGGCCATGTGGTTGTGTATGGCCTCTATCACCATGCTGTTCGCTGGTCTGAGCAGTGCCTACGTGTTCCGTCTGGGACTTTCCTCAAATGTGCGGTCTATTCCGTTGCCACCTGAATTAGTCTGGAACACCCTGGTACTATTAAGTAGCAGTGTTACTCTGGAATTCTCGCGAAGGTCTCGTCAAAAATCCCACCAAGCCGCATTTCGCCGTTGGTTGTCAGTGACGACAATTTTGGGTTTAGCTTTCCTTCTTCTTCAGTTTCAGATTTGGCAGCAGTTGGCTTGGCAGGGTATTTATTTAAGCTCAAGTCCCCACGCCTCCTTTTTCTTCTTGTTGACGGGAGCACATGGAATACACCTATTCGGCGGTATCTTGGGCCTCATGTATTCCCTGTCCAGGGCTTGGTTTCGTGGGGAGACTGCGAATTCTGGCGGGACTGCCCTTGAGGTAACTGCCATGTATTGGCACTTTATGGCAGGGCTTTGGGTCTATCTTTTGTTATTGCTTTTTTTCTGGAGGTCCTGAAATGGCGGAGGCAAGCGAGGCGAGAATTGAAGACATCTCGGTGGCGGAGTGGGATGGAGGATCTCTACCCTATTCGGTCGGACACAAGAAGCTGGGAATGTGGTTGTTCATTTTGTCGGACTCTTTAACTTTTTCCGCGCTGCTGATTGGCTACAGTTATGTCCGAGTGGCTAGCCCAAGTTGGCCAACTCCTTTTCATTTGTGGCCAACCATCGCCATGGCTTCGCTGATGACTTTTTGCCTCCTTTCCAGCAGTCTCACGATGGTGCTCGGGGTCAATGCAGCCAACCGAGACGACAGGCGTGCTGCTGTTCGCTGGATTATCTTCACCCTCCTGGGAGGAGTCGCATTTATCATTCTGCATGCCAATGAATGGAGAGGGCTCATCGAAGAGGGCGTCACATTGTTTCAGAATCCCTGGGGGACGCCTCTGTTTGGGGCCACGTTTTTCGGGCTGACTGGAATGCACATGTTCCATGTAGCGACTGGGGTGTTGTACCTGGGGGTCATGGCTATAGGAGTGGGGAGAGGACGATTCGGTCCAGAACATGTCGAAGTGTGTGGCTTGTATTGGCATTTCGTGGATCTAGTGTGGATGTTTATCTTTCCGTTAGTTTACCTGCTGTCGGTGAACATGCACTGAGACTTGGAACAGCGAGGCGTGGGACGTTAGGAGGATTTATCTGTGAGTGCTAGGCGGGAACAACACGAAGGTGCAATGATGGCAGATCGCTTGGTGGTGACTGTCTGGCTCGGGCTGCTGGGTTTGACAGGAGTGGAAGTCTTTTTGGCATATGAGCGATTGTCCCTCCACTTGATGCTTACCCTGCTGATGGGGCTCTCTTTCATCAAGGCGGGACTGATAATGGCTTATTTCATGCACCTGCGTTTTGAAAAGC
Organism: Terriglobia bacterium; assembly: GCA_035541995.1. GTDB lineage: Bacteria > Acidobacteriota > Terriglobia > Versatilivoradales > Versatilivoraceae > DATKMG01. The sequence goes on along the minus strand of DATKMG010000758.1, from coordinate 731 downwards.
GAAGCCTGGTGCTGACGCTGGTTCCCACAATGATCATTGTGATTTCGCTCCTAACGATCTTCTTTCCGGATGGTGTCAGGTTGTTACACATGCGTCCTCGATGAGCCGGATTACGGGGGATGCTGTATTGGTTTGATTATGATTAGACTGTGGCATGGCTTAAGGCAATGGGAAAGACTGGCGGGACTGTTTGTCTTGTTGCTGGTTGTCGTAATCTTGCAGTGGCAGGCCCCGGTCTTTGCCCAGGGTTGCCCCATGTGCCAGTTGGCCGCCAAGGCTCAAGCCCCACACGCTCAAAAGGCGCTTGACCTTGCCATTCTGATCTTGCTGGTGCCCCCAGTCCTCATAATGGGAGGGATCCTGACCTGGACCTTCCGATGTCGAAACTCTTCCCTTCAAAGGTGACCTCGACCTGTGAGCGTCGAAGGTCATTTGATACCCTGATTCAGCAATCTCAAAAGATCATTCAAATTGAAAGTCGAGCCCAGTTTCTTGGCGGAGATTGATCAGGCGGTATTCCTTCGGTTATTATCCAATTACGCAGGAGGATCGCGAGAGATTGATTACGGGCCAAGAAATCTGCCGTATACTGCAGGTAATCGATCTTGGCAGTGCTCTTCGGCAATTGCTTGATCTTGAATCAAGAGACTCTTAGAGGGAGGCTAGAATCTTGTTGGAGGATCTTTTTCTCTTGATATTCAGCATTGTGGCGACCCTTGGCAGCTTGGCAT
>DATKMG010000757.1:0-7922 GCA_035541995.1 Terriglobia bacterium | reverse complement strand
GGGCAGATGTACCCTCAGCTGCTCATCCATGCTCGCACTCCTAATCCAGTTGCACCGCGCGTCTGACGTCGGCCATCGTATCTTCGGCAACGGCTCGCGCCTTCTGGTTTCCTTCCATAATGATATCAACGATCTCTTCTTTGCGCTTTTCGTTTTCCTTTCGGCGTGCCAAAAGGGGTGAGATTTCCTTCAAGAGATGGTCGGTCATCCACTTCTTACAGTCCAAACAACCTATCCCGGCAGTGCGGCAACCATGAGCTGCTTCAACAATAGTCTCAGGAGGTGAATAGATTCGGTGATAGTCAAAAACCGGACAAATCTCCGGGTTCCCTCTATCACTCCTTCGTTTCCGGGCTGGATCGGTCATCATTTTCTTAATCTTCTCAGTAATGACTTCGGCACTATCCGATAGTGAGATGTCATTTCCATAGCTTTTACTCATCTTTCGTCCGTCCGTACCCGGGAGCCGGGGGATTGGTGTCAGAAGGGCCTCTGGCTCAGGGAAAACAGGACCATAAAAGGCGTTAAAACGTCTGCCGATTTCCCGGGTCAACTCAACATGAGGTACCTGGTCCTCCCCAACTGGTACAAAATTGGCCTTATACATCAAGATATCTGCCGCCTGCAAAACCGGGTAGCCGAGAAAGCCATAATTCCCAAGGTCCTTGTCCGTGATGTTTTCCCGTTGCTCCTTGTATGTAGGCACACGCTCCAGCCAGCCCAAAGGCGTAATCATTGAAAGGAGCAGATGGAGTTCGGCATGCTCCAAAATGCTGGACTGCACAAACATGACTGACTTATTAGGATCCAAGCCTGCTGCCAACCAATCTACCATCATCTCGATGCGATTTTCTCTTATTCTTGAAGGATCAGCGAAATCGGAGGTTAGGGCATGCCAGTCAGCGATAAAATGGAAGCACTCGTACTGATCCTGCAATTTGACCCAATTGGCTAGAGCACCGACCACGTGGCCCAAATGGAGCTTTCCGGTGGGCCGCATTCCGCTCAGCACACGTTTGCGTTTTGTGGATTCCGTCGACATGAGTTGTGCACCCGATGATAGAGTTCGGCCTTTCTATGGGCACGACTATTTATTGAGTTAATCGTATTAGATGACGGCGAGTAAGATCCTCCAGAATGGTGCTAGGATCAAATTGAACAAACCGAGATATACAAATAGAAGCAGAATCAGAAATCCATAAGGTCTGAGCTTCTCGTAGCTTCGAGCCAAACCCACGGGTAAGAAATGGGGTAGAATCCAACTGCCATCCAATGGAGGTATAGGCAGGAAATTGAAAAGCGCCAAGATGAAATTGATCTGCACCCCTTTTATGCACATTCGATAGACGGGCTCGAGACTCCCACTCATCACGGCCGCCCCCGCCTGAAAGTAATCTTGAAACGCTTTCGTCATAATCAAGAACCCAGCCATCAATAACAGGTTACTGAGAGGTCCCGCTGCGGAGATCCAGATGTCTGCCTGGCGCCGGTCTTTGACGTTCAGCGGGTTCCACGGCACTGGTTTTGCCCAGCCAAACATGACCCCGCCCCCGAAAAAACCTATAGCGGGGAAAATCAGGGTCCCAAGCAGGTCGATGTGCGGAATTGGATTTAGAGTCACTCTGCCCAGCAATCGCCCAGTGGGGTCCCCAAGACGTTCTGCCACCCAAGCATGCGCCGCCTCGTGAAAACTGAGCGAAAAGAGGAACACCACCATGTATAAGCCAAACGAGGCAATGTCGGGCAATACTAGTCTCCTTCTAGTGGGTAATCACGCAGTGGGTCAATGACATCCGTAGAGCGGACAATTCCCGTCGGGCAAGACTCCACTTGGCTGGCCGCAGTAGCATCGGCACTGCAATTATCGACAGGAGCTTAACACAGATAACGTCAAAACACTAGGCGGTCAGGTAAGCCCAGAAAGCCCAAGTGTGACAGAATTGGGAACGCACTGTAGAGTTCGAATTTTTGGTTCTAAAGTATACTGAGAGCGACTGCCAGGCGACTGAGCAGTTCATTTAGTGATTAATTGAGCCAACGCTGGCTTGCTCATGTGCATTGGCCGGATCTTGTGGAATCGACTTTGCAAATAGTATAATGTAGCAATCAGGATGGATGGGTCAGCATCACATGCTTTTGGGGAACAATGAACTCCGTGGAGTCTTCAAGCTTAATCCGCTTTGGCCCCCGCCGGAGTTGAGAGGAGTTGCCGATTAACTCCTTGGTCAGTGCTGAACCAATGCTTGAGGTTTACTTTGGAACTACCTGTTCAATAAGCACCTATCGTCAGAAACCCTGACTGCAAACATGAGCATTCTCTTCTTGCGTCTCACTATTGCATTTTATTCGGTTGGATTAGTCCATTCGTTTCTCACGATCATCACCCGCAAAAAGACCCTTTTTAGGGTGGCCCTGTTTGGAATTTACTCGGGCCTTTGCTGTCATGCTCTTTCGATTTTCTTTGCCTGGCGGGAAACACAGCATCTGCCGGTGACCAACGTTCATGAAGCGTTCTCTTTTTTTGCGTTTGTCATCGTCCTGGCCTTTCTCCTGACTTACGCGCGCTATCGCCTGGAATCTCTAAGCATATTCGTATTCCCGCTGGTTTTCATTTTGACTCTGGCGGCCAATTTGATTTCGACTCCCTCATCCCCCCAACCTGAGGCTTTCCACAGCCCACTGTTTTATATTCACATTCCAGCCACATTCTTAGGGTATGCCGCCTTTTTCCTGGCATTTGCTGCGGGCATTATGTATCTGATCCAGGAAAAAGAACTCAAGAGAAAGCGCCCCCAAGCCTTCTACTACCGATTGCCCTCGTTGGAAATCTGCGACGACTTGGGCTACCGGTCGCTCAGCATTGGCTTTCCGTTGTTGACCATCGGGATTGTGGCGGGTTCCATATGGGCTAGCCGGGCCTGGGGGAAATACTGGGGTTGGGATCCCAAAATGGTGTGGTCCTTTATGACGTGGTTGATCTACGCCATATTGATTCACTATCGCCTTTCGGCAGGTCTGCGAGGTCGTCGGGCAGCCTGGATGTCCATTGTTGGATTCCTTTTTGTGTTGATAACATTTGTTGGAACGCGTATCCAGGGAACTGCACATCCCTTTATTCGTAACATGCAATGAATCTCGTCTTAGTGGGCGCCAATCATAAGTCGGCCCCGGTAGAAGTTCGAGAGAGGCTTTACTTTCCCGAGTCCCTACTGCCCAAAGCCCTGCAGGAACTCACGACCCTCTATCGTTTTGAGGAGGGGATGATTCTGTCAACCTGTAATCGTGTGGAGGTTCTGGTGCACGGTCTGCAAAGCAATGACGCGGTTCAGAGGGCCCGAGATTTTTTATGCGGCTTCCACCAATTGAAGATGGATCAGATCCAGAATCACCTGTATGACTTTACTCAGGTCGATGTTGTTCGCCATATCTTCAGGGTTGCTTCCAGTCTGGATTCCATGGTCCTTGGAGAACCCCAGATTCTAGGACAGGTCAAGTCCGCTTTTCAGACGGCACAGGCAGTTGGGACGGTAGCCCAGCACTTGAACGCTTTACTAAACAGAGCCTTCTCGGTGGCCAAGCGGGTGAGGAATGAGACTGCAATTGCTTCTTCGGCGGTTTCCGTCAGCTATGCCGCAGTGGAACTTGCCAAGAAGATCTTTAACGAGTTATCGGGGAAGACAGTTCTTATACTGGGGGCCGGAAAGATGAGCGAGTTAGCGGCTCGTCACCTCACTTCCAGTGGTATTTCCCATGTTCTGGTCTGGAATCGAACCTACCAGCGGGCCCTGGAAATGGCAAGGGTTTTTAAGGGTGAAGCCATCCCCCCCGAGGAACTCTTTCGGCACATCGAGCGCGCAGACATCATCATCAGCTCCACGGGTTCGCCCTCCTATATACTGAATCGGGCAGACGGCGAGAGGATCATTCATCTCCGCAAAACCCGCCCTGTTTTCATTATTGATATAGCCGTGCCACGCGACGTCGACCCCGAAATTAACCGCGTTAATAACATCTTTCTTTACGACATCGACGATCTGCGGAATGTCGTAGATGCCAACCTCAAGCAGCGTCAGAAGGAGGCTGTCCACGCCGAGGAAATCGTCAAGGAAGAAGTGACGGCCTACATGAATCAAGTCAGGACGTTGGATGCCACACCCACCATCGTATCCCTTCGCCGCCATTGGGAAACTGTCTTCAAGGAGGAATTAGAAAAGAACAGGAGGCATATGGGAGCCTTGTCGGCAGAACAAGAGTCAGCGCTTCAAAATCTGACCAATAGTCTGCTGAACAAGATCTTGCATGGTCCTACTGCGGAGCTCAAGCAACTTAGCCAGGATCCGGCCAGAGCTGACCAGATCGAAGCCATCAAACGAATGCTAGGATTGAAGGATCGATAATGGCAAGTGAGAAGTTCATCTTAGGCTCCCGCGGCAGCCAGTTGGCACTTAAGCAGGCAAATTGGGTCAAGACCGCTCTTGAGCGCAGTTTCCCGGACCATTCCGTAGAAGTCAAGATCATTAGGACGTCGGGGGATGTCATCGCCGATGCGCCTTTGAGCCAGATAGGAGGAAAAGGGTTATTCACCAAGGAAATTGAGGAGGCTCTTTTGGAGAGGCGGATTCACCTGGCAGTTCATAGTCTGAAAGACCTCCCCACTCAGCTACCCGTGGGCCTATGTCTCGCCGCCATCACTGCTCGTGAGGACGCCAGGGACGCTTTGGTGTCCAAACAATTTGGCAGTCTGGCCGCACTCCCCATCGGGGCGCGCATCGGTACTAGCAGCTTGCGACGCCAATCTCAACTGTTGCACTTGCGTCGTGATCTAAGAATTTTAAATCTTCGTGGTAACCTGGACACTAGACTGCGCAAGCTAGAGACAGACCAGTATGACGGGATTGTGCTAGCCTCTGCGGGCTTGATCCGCCTCGGGCATGCGGACCTGATTACTGCTCCGATCTCCGTGGAAGAATTGTGCCCCGCTGTTGGGCAGGGCGCTCTAGGGATTGAAGCCCGTAGCGACGACACTCTCATTCTTGAGAAACTCCAAAGGCTCAATCATCCAGAAACTCAGTTGGCCGCGGAAGCGGAAAGGGCCTTTCTGAGAAAGTTGGGTGGGGGATGCCAGGTCCCGATTGCAGGATATGCTCAGAAAGAAGGCCAGCGACTGCGGATCCGGGGTGTGATCGCCAGTCCCGACGGCCTACAGCTCTTCCGCGACAACCAAGAAGCCATAGTCGAAGGGTCCCATCAAGCCCAAGCTATTGGCCAGAAGCTGGCGGACAAGATGTTAGCAGCCGGCGCACAAGCTGTTGTTAATGCGATCTTCCACAGGATTTAAAGCATAGTCATTTCCCCGATAGGATTGTCCTTCGGAATGGAGTTAGACGAAGTGCCGGAGAAATCGAGCAGCGTTGAGACCCTTCCTTTATTGGGACGGCGGATCTTGATTACACGTCCCCAGGAGCAGTCTGAAGAGTTCGGGCTACGGCTTGGTCAACTTGGTGCCGAAGTGATTTCTCTTCCAACGATTGAGATCTGCGATCCGGATTGCTGGAAACCTCTGGAGGAGGCCATACACCAGATCGACCGGTATGAGTGGCTCATCTTTACCAGTGTCAATGGAGTGAAGCGATTCTTCGAGCGCTGGAAACTGGTTGGTAGAGAGTTAAAAGACCTCAACCGAATCCAGATTTGTGCGATAGGAGCAAGTACCGGCAAAGAGATTGCCTCGGTGGGTCTCCATCCGCAAGTCATACCCGACGAGTTTCGGGCTGAAGGACTGTTGGAGAGCTTAAAAGGGCGGGTCCTGCCGGGGAGTCGGATTCTTATTCCTCGGGCGAGAATAGCCAGAGATGTTCTCCCAGAGACCTTACGCTCATGGGGAGCCGAGGTCAATGTGGTTGAAGCTTACAGGACGCTCCCAGCCTACCGTAACAAAGAAGCTCTGTTAGAGAACACAAAAGAGCGACCGGTCGATATGATCACCTTCACTAGCTCCTCATCTGTGGCCAGTTTGGCTGAACTATTGGCTCCTAGATCACTCAAGGAGTTTCTTGCGAAAGTGGCCGTAGCATCCATCGGGCCAGTCACTTCCCGGACTGCAACGGAGTATGGCCTGATTGTCTCCGTGGAACCGCAACAGTATGATATCCCCTCACTTGTCGAAGCAATCCGATGTTACTATGAGGTGTAACTATGATCTGTTGGAAATGCGGAACAGAAATTGAAGTTGCAGGTGCAACCCGAATTCTCAGCAGTGACAGTTGTGCAAATTGTGACTACGATCTTCATGTGTGTCGAAACTGCCGCTTCTACGACCCTAATGCTCATAATGAATGTCGTGAACCCCAGGTTGAGTGGGTTCGTGACAAAGAGAAGTCGAATTATTGCGACTATTTTCAACCCGGAGTAGAGAGTAGCGAGAGGAGGCCTGGGAGGGACTCAGTCCGCGAGGTCAAATCTGCATTTAATAAGTTGTTCAAGGACTGAAGCAGGCTTCAATTTCTTGCTTTGGTTCCAACGCAAGACTGCCCTTTTTGGGTGACAGGGGCCTCAGGGAGTCCCAATATCAATGTGCAGGTAAATGAGCGATTGGTTAGAGGAGGAATATGTTGCGTGCGGCAAAACAAATGAGAATGGTGTTAGGTCTAGTTGGCATTTGGTTGATGATCGGCCCAGAGTTGCGTGCCGATCTGAAATACGAAGAAACGACAAAAATCACTGGTGGCATGATGCAGAGCATGACTAAAATGATGGGTTTCTTCGGAGCCAAGGGTTTGGACAGCCAGACCACAACTCATTACTTGAAGGGCGAGTGTAAGCGGACAGACCACTTTACAGGGACGGATCTTACCACCTCCGAGATTGTCTGTCTGGATCGCGACCAGATTATCAATATTGACCACAAGAAAAAGACCTACACGGTTGTCACCTTTGAACAATTGCGTGAGCAGATGGCTAAGGCGATGGAAACGGCTAAACAAAGACGTGCTCAAATGGGCCAGCCGCAGGCGCCGCAGCCGCCTAGCGACGTCAAAGTCCAGCCCAAGATAACAGTCAAGGACACGGGCGAATCCAAGCTCATTAACGGATTCAATGCCAAGCGCTTCTTGATGTCCTTTCAGCTCGAAGCGCAGGATCAGAAGACCCAGAACCAGGGCGAAATGGGTATGGATGGTGATGTCTGGATGACCAAGGACATTAGCGGCTGGGAAGAAGAACGTGCGTTCAATGTGAGATACGCTCAAAAGATGGCATCTCCGGAGTTGGTTGAACAAATGAAGACGATGATGGCTGGTGTTCAGGATCCCCGGATGGGTCAGGGAGTTTCAGCCATGCAGGCAAACATCGACAAAATGGATGGAGTCCCGGTCTTAACTGTTATGTCGATGAAAGTGAGCGGCACTGCTCCACCAGACAGCCAACAATCACCACCAAAACAGGACACTCAAAAACCGCAATCGAACGATACCCAGACCTCAGGGTCCCCATTGCCTACCAATCTTGGTCAGGTACTTGGCGGACTAGGAGGCTTTGGCCGCAAAAAGAAGAAGGAAGAAACTCAGAGCCAACCCAAAGAAAACAGTTCGGTTGAAACGAAAAATACACCCTCAGGGACTACCACTGCCACTGCCAACTTGATGCAAATGACCACGGAACTGAAGAGTCTGTCAAAGACCGGCTTGGATGCTATATTGTTTGAAATTCCCAGAGGATACAAGCAGAAGATGGGTAAGGAGGAGTAGGGACAGGGAGGTCCGAGGATCTGATCCCCGCATTACCCTCAAGTAGGCACCCGCAACGTAGTGTTTTCTGCGGAATCAAACAGGATAGGGGACTTGACCAGCGGTGCCTCCCAAAACCATACCAATAGTGATTCTTGAAGATCCGTCTGTGGAAAAATATCTCTGATTAGAGGAAAT
>DATKMG010000756.1:0-4010 GCA_035541995.1 Terriglobia bacterium | reverse complement strand
CCGGGACGCCCAAAGGCGTGATGCTGAGCCACCGCAACATTGTCTCGAATCTGGAGGGCGTCCAACAGACTTTGTCCGTGAACCGCAGCGACTGTTTGCTGGGGATCCTGCCTTTCTTTCATTCCTTCGGCTTCACCATCGGGCTATGGCTGCCGGCGATTTCAGGATTCGGCGTCGCCTACCACACGAATCCGCTGGAGGCGCGCAGGATCGGAGAGCTTTGCCGCAAATACCAAGTCACCATAATGATCTCCACCCCCACCTTCGTATGGGAATACCTGCGCCGTTGCGACTCCGGGGACTTTGCCTCCTTGCGGATCGCGATTGTGGGCGCGGAGAAAATGAAACCCGAACTCGCCGACGCCTTCCGCGAGAAATTCCGCCTCGACCTGCTGCAAGGCTACGGGTGCACGGAGCTTTCCCCCGTGGTGTCGGTGGAGACTTCGGGTTATTCGCGCGGCGACGAGAAGCAGACCGGCGCCAAGCGCGGCACGGTGGGGCACGCCATTCCCGGCGTAGCGGTGCGCATCGTGGATCCGGAAACCTTCACGACCTTCGGGTCGGGCCAGGAAGGCATGCTTTTGGTCAAGGGACCCAGTGTCATGATGGGATACCTGGGCGAACCGGAAAAGACGCGCCAGGTGATGTGGGAGGATGGCTGGTACATTACCGGCGATGTGGCGCAGCTTGACGAAGACGGTTTCATCCGCATCACTGACCGGCTCTCGCGCTTTTCCAAGATTGGTGGCGAAATGGTTTCGCACGTCCAGGTGGAAGAAGCCCTGCATCGCGCCCTGGGCTCCTTCGAGCCGCGCATGGTGGTGACCTCAGTTTCAGATGAGCAGAAGGGCGAACGTTTCGTAGTACTCCATACGGAATTGGGGCTGCCCGTGGAGGACCTGCTAAAACGCCTGCGTGATTCTGGCCTTCCCAAGCTCTGGGTGCCGCGCAAAGAGAATTTCTTTCCCGTGCCGTCCCTGCCGTTCCTCGGCAGTGGCAAGCTGGACCTGAAACAGGTAAGGGAGACCGCCAAGAAGCTGTCTGCGGCGGCCAGCACACCCTGAGAGAAGAGGACCTTGCGCGGAGACGACGGGCCGCGGGAGGTTCCATCCGCACGAACTTTCGCTCTCTGCGCTACCGAGGCAAGTCTTGCTGTAGACTATATTGACCAATTGCTAATAGAAGCGTTGCCAGCTCAAGTGCGGGATTTGCGGGCAGTGTCCTAGTTTGAAGGCTCAAAGCTTCCGCATGGCAATCCAATTGCCTCCAGCATCTCTTTCACTGACCAAATGTGATTGGTGACTCCCGCTTCCATGCAAGGAGTTACCCGCAAAGTCTGATGCACCCGGCAGAAGTTGTAGTGCATCAGGAACAGAGCGAAGGCCGCAGCATGGTTCTCTACTTTCTTGCTGAAAGCGTTGGTCAACCGAGTAAAGCGCCGAACCCCCATTCTAACACTCAGGTTTGACCGTTCAATAAACGAAGTCGAAATGTGCTTCGGGTCAGGCCGCCCCATTATCGGCTTTTGCTCGCATGACGTGCAAACGGCGGGACTGTAGCGGGTTTCCTCTTGGCTTGCCGCGTAGGTCTTAATAAGCATGGCGTAGTCGATCTCCGACCCGAAAGTATCCTCTACGGCTATTGCATATGCTTTCAGGCCATCAGTGGTGAGTTGAATCCGGCTCTTAAGCCTTCCGGCCAAATCCTCAATTAGAATCCTTGCGGTTGCTGCGTCTCGATTGCCCACAGTGAATGAGGGAATCAGCTTGGTATCGGCATCAATCGCGGTCCAGGTCCAGACATCTCCCACACCAAACTTGCCTTGCATTTTGGCAGGGACGTTCTTTTCCTTTGCGTAGCAGAAGGCCCAAACTTCATCGCATTGGACCCGCTTGCATTTCAGGTCATGAAAAGTCTTGTCTTGATAGTCTGCGCTCGCATAGCCTGCTTCGACTTGGAGTTTGAGTACAGTGTCTTTCGACACGCCAAACATGCGGGAAGTAGCACGAATGGAGCATCCCTCAATCAGCGCCGATACGATTTGAGCTTGTTTTTCGCGGGTCAGTCTCTTCATGGCGTCCCTCACATTCATATACATCATACGTGAGCGCTCACGTAGTTGTCAAGGACTCAATTTGCCTTGTTTTCATGTATATACTTGACCGCTTACGTATATTACGAAAGCGCTCGGGTATAATCTTTCTCATGGTAAATAAACGCAAAAACCCTTATGCTGTTGCCCTTGGAAGAAAGGGTGGCAAGAAAGGTGGTCCTGCGCGAGCCGCGAATATGACCCCCGAGCAACGCAGCGAAAGCGCAAGGAACGCTGTTATGGCTCGGTGGGCTAAAGCTAAAGGAAATCCGTCCGCCGCCGATAGGATAGGTGGAACTTCTAACCGTTGAGCGTCGCAATGACTAACGTGCGGAGGTTGGCGTGCCCGAGAAGAAGGTGAGAGTTCCCTTTCCGACTCCTACTAGTCCTCAGCGGGATGGTTCCGAGGTTCAGGTTTCGGAGTCGAATGAAAAGTGGTCGGAGTTTACGCTGGAAGACGGTACTATATTACGAATAAAAACGTCCTTGGTTTCTGCTATCAGGATTGACGGAGAATTTGACCAAGAGGGAAATCCCTCGTACGCTCTTAAGATGCAGCCCATGATCGCCGTTATTAGCGCTCCTGAACGCCTGAAGCAGAGACCTAACTGAATGATTTATGACTGTTCAAATAAACAGCTCCGATAGGTTGCCACTAGGAGAGTTTTTTGCGGAGACGGCTTCTGTTATTATCTTGTGCACCGCACTAATGGCACCCTCTCAGCAGCCGCAACCTTCAGAAATCCCGACAGCGGCAGGAGGTCATACACGTATGATGACCATCAATACCAATTTGGCGATCGAGGGTTACTCCCTAATTGTAGACAAGAGAACAGAAAAGGCATTTTATGCTGCGGAGTCCAACCGAAAGTTCCATCGCTTGGCAGACCAATGGAGGTCTGAGAGGCGTGCTACATCTCTAGTTGTCGATATGGCAGTGCATCCTGCATATCAGAGCATCATTGGGATGGGGCCGACAGCCGTTCCGCTAATCCTGCATGAGCTTCGGCGCTCTCCCGATCATTGGTTTTGGGCGCTTAGGTCAATAACAGGTGAAAATCCCGTACCTGAAGAGAGTCGTGGAAATATGCGGGAAATGGCTGAGGCGTGGCTCACTTGGGGGGCCGCCAAAGGTTATGTTGACTAGGTGGCCAGAAGGATTCACTCTCAGCGTAACGCCTGCCTTTCCAACCGACTTCCCAAACCTAACACCTAATCATTTGAGCGGCGACATAAGTCCGTTCGCAAATGATTACAACTGTTTTGCCTGGGCTGCTTCGATTACCACTCGTCGATGGGACCCGACTTCGGAAGATGGCTACTGGCCTAAAGGAATAGCGCGAGGCCGAACCGTCCATGATTTCGTCAACGCCTATGCATCAATAGGTTACGTGGAATGCCGCGACTCATCCTTAGAGGATGGCTATGAAAAGATCGCAATCTACGAGGACCCTATCGGAAGAGCTACTCACGCGGCAAGACAACTAAAAAATGGTCTATGGACTACAAAGTTTGGAGATTTCGAGGACATAATCCATCTTGATCTTAAATGTATAGAAGGTCCACTATATGGGAAAATAAGCACGTTTCTTAAGCGTCTTTCACGTTCCTGAATTCCCATCTGAGCGCCTAATCACTTCCTGCATGAGCGTGACCAATGAAGGCGCGGTTTCTCTTTTGGTTGAAATTGATTGTGGTTTGGGTCTGCCTTGAGGCTTCTCTTACTGTCGGGATGGGCTACCGCCGATGGGCTGGTCTGGGTCTTACCGCTTTTATCGTCATCGTCGCGATAGTCGGCTGGAGAGTTTATTTGTCTGATCGAAGGTAAGTTTGCTCGCTTCGCCGAACCACCTCTTGCATGACCCTATAGGCGGTCTGATTGCTGTCTTCTGGTGGTTCTTTGTTCCCTAGTCCCCCC
>DATKMG010000755.1:0-7898 GCA_035541995.1 Terriglobia bacterium | reverse complement strand
CCACCCAGGGCGGCCGCCGCGGGGACGGCGGTCCCGAGCTCCTGCCGCTGACGGCGCCCTGGGCTACTGTCTGCCGCCCCCAGCGGGGCTCAATAAGGAAGAAGCGGCCTCCTGCCGCTTCACAAATGTCCAATCTCCAGGTTGTCCTTTCGGGACAATAGAATTGAAGGTCTTCCCCAATAACCTGTCGCACTTTGAATTGCACCCGCTGCCAGGTTCTGTTGTTGAGAAGAATTTCAAAATGATATGCTAGGCGCTCGACGTCGAATGTCGGAGGAATCATGAAAAAGAAAATTCTCACACAAGAACGGGCGAAATCGGGGGCTTCCGGAGTCACCCGGAGAACTTTCCTCGCGGTGACTGCTCTATCCACAACACGAATCCTGGGCGCCAACGAGCGGTTACGCGCGGGCATTATTGGCTGTGGTGGACGCGGGCAACTCTTGATGGACGAATTCAAGGCAGTTGGCGCCGAGTTGACTGCAGTCTGCGATATTTACGAACCATATCTGCAAGAAGGCCTGGCACTGGCTTCACCCGTCGCAAAGTCCTATGACGATTATCGCCGGATGCTCGACGACAAATCGGTCGATGCGGTCATCATCGCCACTCCCGAACACTGGCACGCCCAGATGCTCGTCGATACAGTGGAAGCAGGCAAGGACGTTTACGTTGAAAAACCTCTTTCACACACGATCGATGAGGGCGTTCGCATGGTCGAGGCGGTCCGGCGTACAAAGCGCGTCTGCCAGGTCGGAACGCAACGGCGCAGCGCGGACCTGTTCATCGAGGCCCAAAAAGTCATGGCCTCAGGCGCTGTCGGCGACGTCCACCTGGTCAATTCCTGGTGGATCAATTACAGGGATCGTTTGGAGCCGAGGCAGTTGAAAGGCAAGCTCGACTGGAAGAAATGGCTGGGACCGGCGCCGCAACGCGAGCTGGATCCCTTACGTTTTTATTACTGGCCGTGGTTTTGGGATTATTCATCCGGCATGCTCAGCCAGGCGTCCCACATCGTCGATGGCATCAACATGATTCTGGGATCCTCTTACCCAATGGCCGTTTCCTGCCAGGCCCTCAGGGTAAATGTGGAAGGTTCTGAGGTACCGGAGACAGCCTCGATGACGATTGAGTATCCAGAGAACTTTCAGGCGGTATTCACAGTCTGTTACAAGGCCATGCAATACAACGGGTTCAGTGACCAGATGAAGCAATTCCATGGTACAAAAGCCCGTTTCGATGTGGGCAGGGAGTCCTATACGCTCTACCCCCAAAGCAAGGAGGTCGAAATGCGCCCGTCGATCGATGTGAAACGGCCGGGGAGTTTCGATGAGGCCACACGGGCGCATGTCCGGAACTTTCTGGATTGTGTCCGTTCCAGGAAAAATCCCACTGCGACCGTGGAAATGGGGCATGCCACTAACGTCTCGCTTTGTATGGCAGTTCAGTCCATAAAGTCTGGGCGACGGATGCGATGGAACGCGACGACAAATAAGGCCGAGGCGGCTTGAAACCAAGGGCAACGCCCGACTCAGTTCCAGCTCTAGGGGTGGCGCAGGTAAGATGTTGTTGGGTTTGTCTGAGCATCAATCCGCAGACACTGCCGAGAACAATTTGTCTGTGCTTTCCATGGGAGAGATCAATCATGAACCAATTCAATCGAAGAGAATTCACACGAAATGCCATGGTCTTGACGGCCCTCAGCTATTCTCGGATTCTGGGCGCAAACGACCGGGTTCGGATGGGCTACATCGGCCTGGGGAATCGAGGTGATCAGGTCCACGACGCATTTCTCCACCATGGTGACTCTCAAACGTCAGCCGTGTGTGACTTGCGCGATGATTACCTGGATTTTGCAGTCCGCAAGTCGAAAATGTCTCCCAAGAGATACAAAGACTATCGGAAACTCCTGGAAGACAAGGAAGTCGATGCGGTCGTCATTGCAACCCCGGACCATTGGCACGCATTGATGTTCATTGACGCCTGTAACGCGGGGAAGGATGTTTATGTTGAAAAGCCCTTGTCCCTGACTGTCGTGGAAGGACGCAAGATGGTTGAGACCGCTGAGCGGACCGGAAAAGTCGTTCAGGTCGGCATCTATCGCCGTTCGTGCCCCCACCTAAAACAAGCGGCCGAATTAGTGCGGTCGGGAGGGATTGGGCAGGTGACCGTCGCCAAAGCACATCACATCATGAACGAGTGGCCGGTTGGCATTGGCAACCCATCAGACGGTGAACCGCCAAACGAATGGGAATGGGAGCAGTGGTTGGGACCAGCCCCCAGAGTGCCTTACAACCGGAATCGCATGTATTATAACTTCCGGTGGTTCTACGATTATTCAGGTGGACAGGTGACAAACTTTGGTGTCCACTACATGGATATGATCCGTTGGTGTCTGGGAAAGGACTCGCCGCATGCTGTGACGGCGTTGGGTGGGAAATATGCCATAGGGGACAATCGCGAAATTCCTGATACGTTGGAGGTCCTCTGGGAATTCGACAATTCTACGCTGGTGGTCTTTTGCCAGTACAATGCCAACTCCGCCCCTCCCAACAGTAAGGACTCCCTCATTGAGTTGCGAGGCACCAAGGGAACCATGTATTTCAACTACGACCGTTGGGAGGTGGTTCCGGAGGCGATCACCCAGCTGCCACGGTTTGCTTTGACACCACTGGACCGGAAGAGCGAACAAGCCTATGGTCCTTCCCGCCATCCCCTCATCAAACCGGCAAGTGCCGGCGGGAGCGAAGAGACCACCATGATGGCCCGGAATTTTCTCGATTGTGTCAGGAGCCGTGCCAAATGTGATTGCGACATCCTTAACGGTCATCTTTCGACTTCAGCGACGCTCATAGCGAACATTGCGCTGAAAACGAAGAGTCTCCTGGAGTGGGATTCACGCGCGGAACGTTTCACCAATAACGAAACAGCCAACCGATTGCTTCATTATGAGTACCGGCAACCTTATAAGCTGGCTTAGTCAGTAATTTTACTAAAAGTACCCTATTCCCTTTTCAAGCTCGCCACCGCGGACGAAAATGACGGTCTTGGGGGTAGCGTGGGAGCCGATCTCCGAGCGGCGATCATTTTCATAAAGGAGTTATTCCTTATGGATGATAGAGGTCACCGATGTAGGAAATGCAGGATTCGCAATGAAACTTCCTTTTTCCTCTATACTGGCTCGGGGAAGACTTATTGAGAGGGGCCCTCATCCCCTGCCCGAATCCTCACAACGACGGAAGCCACCACAGGCAAGCCATGGCAACCAAACTGGGGATCAGAGCAGCTTGGATGAGCCCAGCGGGACTAATGCCTTCCTTGCCGAAGGTGCCTTGCAGGATTGTGAAGCCGGCAGGATTGGGAGCATTGGCGATGACGGTCAGCCCGCCCCCAGCCACAGCGCCCGCCACCAGGGCATGTTTAAACTCGAGCGAGATGTTGGGAAGTTGAGATCCCAAGTAGGTCAGAGCGGCATTGTCGGTGAATGCCGTCAGAACCGTTGTGCCCAGGAACAAGGGAAATGCCTGCAAACCGCTGATCAACGGCTCTAACCACCAGCGTTGGACGCCACCGAAGACCACCAGTCCAGCCAGGAAGAAAGCCACCAGAAGACTCTCCTTGAGTTTCAGCTCGTCCTGGAATTCGCGAGTCACTGTCGCCAGTCCCAAAAAGAACATGGAGAGTGCCAGGAACACCGGAATATGGTGTGAAGTCAACACAACTAATGCCAAGAACACCAAGTGGGCTAATCGCAATCCCCAGGGCGAGGTGACGACGCCTGGCTGGATTGGAAGCGGTTGGAGCATCTTGAGTTCTTTGCCGAGCCAGAGAATCGCCAGAGCTGTATTGAGGACAACAGCCACTACGGCCTTCCATCCAAAATGAGAGAACATGTAGCTGGAATTCCATTGCCAGGTCCCTGCAACCATCAATACCGGCGGAGCAGCAAAAGAAGTCAGAGCGCCTCCAATAGAAATGTTGACGAACAGAACGGCCAGGCTCACATACTTGAACTGGTCGGAGAGATTTCTCGAGAAGAAACGGTCCTTCATTAGAATGGCTGTCACTGTCATGGCTGCTGGTTCGGTGATGAGGCTGCCCAGGAGCGGGCCGACGATCAGTATCACCAGATAGTAACGAATTTCACCAGGCAGGGGCACGATTCTGGCAATCCAATTGATGAGGCTGTTGGCAAATTCCAAGACGGGACGGGTGGCTGCGATTGTCATGATGGCAAACACGAATGCCGGCTCCGTGAAGTTGAGCCGATCGATGTAATCAATAGTGGCTCTGTTTCCAGCCAGGAGGATCATAGTTACACTTAGAATTCCAGCCCAGAGGCCAAAAACGATCTCCACTTCCCCCAGCAGATGAAAAAAGTTTCTAGCCACTGAATTTTGGGGAAACCGATGGGCTAGATGCTGAAATTGCTTGATGCAGAAGGTGTGCAGGACTGCAAGAGCAAACAACACGGTGCCCAAGAGTTCTACTGTTCTTGAAATCATCATTCCTCTCGAAAGTGTGGCGAATTCCCGCCCAGGATATCAAAGCTACAGGGGACTGGAATGGTACGGGACGCTGAATCGGGCAGGCAAATCGGCCCGAAAGTTCTCATCACTCTAGACTCGCTGAATGCTTTTGTCCAGATGGTCTCAACTTTGCGAGCCTATTCCATTCGGTTATATGGAGTTATCCAGCGAGAAAATACCCGCTCCTCCCTGCCTCCCGATAATGTCCCACTACCAAGCTTTTTCCCGACATATACTCCATAGGCTGTATTGAGGGTCGACTTCCAGCTCCCTATCCTCTGTCTGCAGGAGGCAAGACTGATGGTAGACTTCTACCAGACCGGAGTAGTTGCGACACTCCATCGCCTGAATAAAAACGATGTTGCCAGGATCGAGAGCTAGAGAGATTCTCTGAAAACTCCCCCATCGGTTTGGTTCTGCCCGTTCTTTATTCTGAATTCGAGACTCCTGCAATGCGGCAGATCCTGGCTGAGCTCAAGAAAGTGCATTACCTTCGGCATGTGGTGCTGGTGCTGGACAGGGCCACTCGGGAGCAGCATCAGTACGTGGCCTCGCTATTAACCGGCTTTCCCTGTCGGGTAAGTGAGAAGCTTTCATCATTGCCGTCGATGCTGTATTCTTGAATACCTCCTCGGTCTCGGTCTTCGGAGGTGGAGGTCTTGTGCGCAATCGAAGTTGGCCTGTCCTGGTGGCGGGATTCGGCATTTTGTTGGGGCTGATTGGCCTTCTCGGTCTTAATGCGATTCGGAGGGCGGAAAAGATCAATCGGGAAGTTGTCGCCGCAAACTTGTCTTATCAGCATGCTGAGCAGATCCTCAACGCAATTCAAGCTGACCTCTATCTCTCGGAGATTTTTACCCGTGACTACCTGCTCGATCCATCAAACCTGGGAGCTGCCGCACACCGCAAGCGGTTGAAGGAAATCCGCTCCACAACCAATTTGCGGCTCGAGGAATTGTCGGGTCTCGTTCATCCTTCTGAAATCAGGATTCTGCACAAACTGCGGGCTGACCTCGACCTTTTTTGGGATGTTCTGGATCCGATCTTCGAGTGGAATCCTTCCCAGAAAGTAGCCTTCAGTTCGGTTTTCCTTAAACAGCAGGTCCTTCCGCGTCGGGATGCCGTGCTAGCCATGGCAAACGAAATCAGTGACTTTAATAAGGTAAACTTCCAGAGAGCGCAGGAGAATATTTCGCGTAGCCGACAGGATTTCCGGCAATACTTGATCCAGTTGATAATCGTTGTCCTTTCCCTCGGCGGACTTGTGGCCGCAATCAGCATCTTGCGTCTCACCACACTGGAAGGTCGAGCTGAGGAGCAGCGCCTCAGGAACGAGATGGCGGAAGAGGAATTGCGACATCTGTCACACCAGTTGGTACGGGTCCAGGAAGAAGAGCGCAAGTCAATTTCTCGCGAATTGCATGACGAAGTTGGGCAGACACTGACTGCCATCCGGATGGAGCTGAGCAACCTCGAGGAGTTTCATACCATGAATGGTAATCAGGTTCATCGAAACTTGGAAGAAGCCAGGCGCCTGGCCGGGGAAGCTCTCCAGGTGGTGCGTAATCTGGCGATGGGCCTGCGGCCGTCCATTCTCGATGACCTTGGCCTGGCTCCCGCCCTGGAGTGGCAAGCCAAAGAGTTTTCCCGACGAAGCGGCGTTCCTGTTACCACCGAAATTGATGGGACCCTCGATGGCCTCCCCGAGACCCACTTGACCCATGTGTACCGCATCGTACAGGAGGCCTTGACAAACTGCGCCAGGCACGCAAAAGCCCAAAACATCCGCATTACGCTGCATGGCGATCGGGACCGCCTCACTTTGACCATTCAGGACGATGGGATTGGGTTCATCCATACAGACCGTTTGAAAAAGGGGCTGGGCTTGACCAGTATCGAAGAGCGTGTCCGAGAATTAGGGGGCAAAATGGAGATTATCTCACAACCTCACAGGGGCACGTTATTGCGGATTAAGATCCCTGGGCAACCGGTGATGGCCGATGGGCAAGATTCGAATCCTTCCATATACTGAGAAGAAGAGATGCCGGTATCAAAATGCCGCGTTTTTTTCTTTCCTGCAAATCCGTATTGGCCCTTATTGTCCCATCATCGAGACCTGATTACCTCCAGCACGGCTTCGTTCCAGCCGGAGGGGCCAGACTGATCAGTGATTTTGGCCTTCAGGACCTGGGTCTTGAGAATGGGCGCAACCTTGGACCACACAATGACCGGGAAATCGACAGAGTTGAGAAGTTCAGCATCATTAAACCGGTCCCCCAGCCCCAGCGTTACGACAGGCTCTCCCAGTTTGCGATAGATGGTGGCCAGTGCCCGGACTGCTAGCCCTTTATCGCTGGGCCCCATGATGTGATAGAATCGTCCGCCCCGCGTCCAGCGCTTACCTTGGGACTCTATGGCGCTTAGAAGCTGTGGTGTGCGCCCGTAGTCCAGGATTAGAAAAGGCTCATCATATTCCCGTTTCTTGGCCAGTCGTGCCTGTTCCAGGGGCAATCCAGAGTGCCTGCTGATCTGCTCTGCATCCATGAGATGAAATCCCAAGACTCTGCAATTGCTCTGCTCGGAAGCCGCTCGCAGAGAGTGGAGTAGCTCCGGGTAAGGACTTCCTAGCTCGATGACCTCGTAGCTTGAAGACTCGCTGCTTTGTGGAACAGAAAACGGAAAATATCCCCTCGGAACAAAAATCGCACCACCGTTTTCTACAATGAACGGATGTTGGTTTTCCAGCCGTTGTCGCCAATACTCCAATTCAGCACGGGTCTTGCTCGAACAGAGAATCATCGGGATCTTCTGCCGGCGGAGTTCCCGAAGGGCAGGATAGGCCTGGGCGTAGGTGTAGGTCTCATGATCCAGTAAGGTTCCATCCAAATCGGTGAAGACGAGTTTCATAGGCAACTACCCTAGCAAGGACCATCGCCGCCCGGCTATCCCCCCAACAGGGTATTTCCCGGAAATTAAGACTTGAGACGTGTTTTTTTCCGACGCGGTCTCTGCCTGAAAAAGTGTCCGGCCTGGCGTAGGACCCTGGTTGCTTGGACAAGGTTCTTCTTCTTTATCAGCAAGTAATCAGTATCGAATGTGGAAACCGCAAAAATACCGATCCCGGCTCTTGCTAGCGGTCCGGCAAGCGAAGCCAAGACTCCTGTCTCCGAGAGAGCCATCGGACCCTGCACTTTCAGACAGCGCCAACCCCTATCTGATTTGATCCTCTGGGGGACTCTTTTTTCCTGTGACACAAGTGATATTTCATCTTCTGTTCGAATAACCACATAGAAAGGGCTGTCAACCAACCAGGCTGGGATGCCTTCATGGGGCTCCATTCGACATATAGCCATCGTCTCCTTGATGATG
>DATKMG010000754.1:0-14063 GCA_035541995.1 Terriglobia bacterium | reverse complement strand
AGGCTCTGTATCACAAAGCTGAATAGGCCAGCATCGGTATTGTAAAGCAAGCGCCAG
The DNA here is from genome assembly GCA_035541995.1 of Terriglobia bacterium. GTDB lineage: Bacteria > Acidobacteriota > Terriglobia > Versatilivoradales > Versatilivoraceae > DATKMG01. Next base: position 14,006 of record DATKMG010000754.1, on the reverse strand, counting down.
ATGATTCCGACTACAACAGGTGCAATTACCATTGGAATAATCAGTGTTGAACGAATGATGCCCTGTAGAGAAAACTCCTCTTTGAGGAGCAGCGCCAGAACCAGCCCGAGCACAAATTCGATTCCTGTGGCACTGACCGTGAAAAGGAGTGTCGTTCCCAGCGAGCCGCGGAAATTGGCATCATGCAGGAGATTCTGATAATTTTGCAGTCCCACGAAGGCGGGAGGCCGAACCAGAGGGAATTCCTGGAGGCTGGCCAGCACAGTATAGCCCAGGGGGAGAACCGTTACGGCCAGCGCAAATATTGCGGTGGGCGCAATGAGGAGCAAGGGGAGCACTTGCCCGCTCCGGTCGCCTCGAGCGCTGAAAACCTTTCGTTTCATCTTTGGTGTCGCACCGTCGCCTATCCGGCAGGGTAGCCAGCGCTCTTGAGGAAAGCAGTGGCTTCAGCCGCAGCAGCATCCAGGTGTTCCTTGGCCCCTCCTCTTTCAATCAACGCCTTGTTAAGTTCCGTTCCCAGAATATCCTCAATTTTCGACCAGTCGGAAGTGCGCGGAGATGGGACCCCCAGGAGGAGAGCCTTGAATATGGCATCGAGCCAGCGAGATTTCTTGCGGGCTTCAGCATCGTTAAAGGCACTTATCTTAAACGGTGTTCCTCCGGCGCGTGCAAACTTGAGTTGGGTCGGCGAACTACTGAACCACCTGAGGAATTCCAAAGCTTCCGCCTTATTGGGTGCTGAGGCTGCAATTCCTGCCATAAATAAACCGAGCTTAGCGATCTGGTTGATCTTCTTGGGAGGAACAGCGAAGTCGATCTTGCCTACGACTCTGGACTTTGTCGGATCATCGGTCTGTCCGCACCAGCCTGTCCACATCGTGGCGGCAAAGGCATTCCCCTGAAGGAGGGTCTCTCCTTCCTGGTCCGAATCGAACTCCGCCACACCCTCGGGCGCATAGCTAAGCAGGTTCAAATAAAACTCCAGGGACTCAATCGCCTGAGGGCTGTTGAACACCACCTTCCAATCTTCCCCAAATATCTTGCCGCCGAAGTCATGCAAAAGTACGAAGTAGGAATTCACAACCGGATTTCCTTTGACCCCTCGCGAGACCCAGCCATATTGACGTTTGGAGGGATCGGATTTCTGCCTGGCCATTTCCAAAACTTCATCCCAGCTAGCCGGAGGACCACTGCTGTAGATGTCGTTCCGGTAAAACAAAAGTTGAAGATCGCTGATCAGCGGGAGCGAGAACAGTGCGGGTTTCGCTTTGGGGTCAAGGCCTGGCTGGCGCAAGCCCACCTTGGGCGGCCAATATCCCAGATCAAGCGCGGTGGGGACAAAATCCTGATCGGTATGGAATCCCATCTCGTCAAGATTGGCCAAATAACCCGCTCCCGCAAATCGGGGGACCCACAAATCGTCAAGCACATAAATGTCAAAGGACCCGGCCTTGGTCTGACCATCGCTGAGGGCCTTCTGCAACCAGCCGGAAAAATCGGCTTCGACCCATTCAGTGGGGATGCCGGTCGCTTTCTCGAATTCAGGGAGAAGGACTTCTTTGAGCACATCCAGAGCCGGATCGGCAAAACTGCCAAAAGTGATCCGGCCTCTCTGAAGTGGGCTTCGACTTCTTCCGCAACCTGGCAGAGACTGAACTGCCGCTACTGCGCCTGCCAATGCCATTGATTTCCGCAGAAAATGGCGCCGAGTTGCACAATGTTGTGTCATCTTGATCATTTTGAGAAAAGAGCTGAGGCGTATGACCGCGGATCCAGGAGCCAAAGGCCGGGGCATCAACACGGGTTTCGTTCTGGGACCTGCGTCCCATCGCTTCACCCGCGGCTATTCAAATTGTTCCCCTTCGGGGATCACTAAACCCTCTGACTTGAAACCAATTTGCACCGAGTTCCCCAATGCATCACAATCATATGCTCATCGGTTTTTTCAGGACCATTTTCCCAATTGTTGCGTGAAGTTCGATCTTAGCCAATCCTTAACCAAAGAGTACATGGGTCAGCGGCTCGTTCCATGCAATCCGTTTCGCCACGTTCAGCTCAAAACGGCGGCGGAGCGCCCGGGAAGACGGAAGGGGGAGCAAAAAAGGCTGTGCCCTTCAAGAGTCCGACCGCGCGACCAATGGCTTCCTCAGCATCCATCAATGGATCCTCATGTTCGATCGACAGAACTCCATCATATCCGACGGATCGCAGCTGGGAGACAAAGTCAGCCCAAAACGATGCTCCGTGACCATATCCCAGGGTGCGATAAGCCCAGACAAGGTCGCGCACCGGCCTTCCCGGTTGCATATCCAATGCCCCTTGCACTGCCAGGTTGTAAGGTTCGACCCGCGCATCCTTGGCATGGACGTAGCCAATTGCTTTACCGAGTGCCCGGATAACCGCCAGGGGATCCATTCCTTGAAAGAAGAAATGGCTGGGATCCAGGTTGGCTGCGATGACTGGCCCAACGGCCGCCCTCAGCCGGTTAAAGGAGGACACGTTGTAAACACACATGCCGGGATGCAATTCGAAACAAAGCTGCCGAACCCCCTCGGCTTTGGCTGACTCGGCCATCTCGCTCCAGAAAGGGATGACCCGTTCCCGCCATTGCCATTCCAGGAGTTCCAGAAAGTCCTCCGGCCAGGATGCCACGACCCAATTAGGGTATTGGCCACCTTCGGGGGTCCCGGGGCACCCACTCATACAAACGACTCTTTCAACACCAAGCAATCCGGCCAGCTGGAGTGTCTTTCGCGTCAACTCTGCAGCCCGTTGAGACTGGTCCGGATTTGGATGAATCGGATTACCGCTACAGTTGAGGGCTGCCAATTCAAGATGGTGCGAATGCAAAGTCTGAAGAAATTCCTGGCGGGCTGACGAACTGGACAGCAAATGATCTAAGTCGCAATGTGGGGCCGGAGAGAAATTCCCCGTGCCGATCTCTACGACTTGAACCCCCAGGCTAGCCGCCATCGCTAGAGCTTCCTTAAAAGGCAACTGCAAAAATCCATCCGTAAAGAATCCTATCTTCATCGCTTGGCCTCTCCTCCCAGGCCCTCAGGGGATGCTGCAGCGACAATCTTTTGCAGAAAAGCGATGTCATCTTTTCCATCGCTGCCGTTGGTCAGCGGCTCTCGATCTGCATTAACACACTCATAGAAATGCAGCAGTTCCTCCTTGAAAGCCTCGGCGTAAGAGACGTTCACCCGCTTTCGCCATTCAGCACCGTTTTCCATCCCCTGAACCTCGACCGGGGTGGGGAAATGCCTCAAGTATGGGGAAGGGAATTGGATTCGCACTCGCGATTCCTCTCCAAAGAATGCCAGCTCCTCAAAATAGTCTCGTAATTCACTAAGGTACGACCAGGTGAAAACGGCTCGCGGCCCGTCCCTGTAAGAGAGAACGGTCGTGATGGTTGGATAGGTCACGTTATCGGGCCAGAGCGTTGTTAACATCGATTGGTCAGGACTGCCAAGCACACCGCGCAGTGCGTTCACATCATGAATCATACTGCCGAGGAACACATCCAGATAGAGGAACCGCAATCGGTCTGAGACGGGCCCGATGGCTTCAGCCGCCAGCTGGTCTGCCTCATGCTGAAGAGCTTCAAGCGTGGCCTGTGGAACATCGTTGAAGCGCTTGATGCGATGATGAGAAACGTATTGTGGCTCCGAGGGATGTAGAACATTGATTTGTACATACCGGAGGCCGGCCATGGAGCGGACTAACTCACGGCCATATCGATAGCCAGGATCGTAGCGCTTCATATAAGCCACCATGAGTCGGCGACTCGCTCGCTTTGAAGCGGCAATCATGGCGTCTGCCTCCCTCAAGGTGAAGCACATCGGCTTTTCTACGATCACGTGCTTTCCCGCTTCCAGGGCTGCAATGGCGGGAGCTGCGTGGGAACCCGGGGTCAGCACAATCACTGCATCGAGATCATCCTGAACGAGGTCGTGATAATCATTGAAGCGCCTGGATACGCTGTAATACTCTCCAAGAGATTCTGTTACCCCCGGAGATATATCGCATATGGCCTTCAGTTCAAATTGGTCATCCAGTTCCCTCAAATTCGGCAACCACATAACCTGGGCTATCGTTCCACAACCAATAACACCAACCCTTAAGCGTGCCATGCTGTCGCTCCTTTTCTTAATATGATGAGAGAATCCCGGCGGCCCACGGCCTGCATTCTCACCACGAGGACTCCAAAACGCCAAGGCAAACTGAAGATTCGGATCTGTCAAGGCCCATCGACATCCTCCTCCTGTTGCTCTCCATCATTCTGGTTGAGAATCAAGGTGAATCCCTTTAATTCCTGTCAAGTGGATACTTGCGCTAATTCTTTGTGCCTTGGTAGTGATAAACGTGAGAGAGACGAATCACGCACAAGTCCCGTTAATTCCCATTTGGAGAAGATTCCGTTAAATCCCGAGCTGACGCAGAAACTCACGGCTCCGTTTGGCATTCTCAAATGGTGTTTTTCCCTTTCCCAGAGGCATCAAGACATCTTGTTCTGCCACCATCCAGCCTTCATATCCAATCGAGATTAAATCAGAGATCACATTGGAGATTTCCGCGCATCCGCCTCCCAAAGGCGTGAAGACAGCGGATCTCACGGCAGTATGAAAATCGAGGCCTTCACGCACCACTCGATCCCGGACCACGGGGTCAACGTCTTTCAGGTGGACATAGCGAATACGCTTGCCGTATTGACGGACAGCATCCCGAGGATTGCCGAAACTGTAAGCGTAATGGCCAGTATCGAGGCAGATGCCGACCAGTTCGGGATCCGTCAGGGCACAAAGGCGCGCCTGGTCATCCGGCGTCGCCAGGCGGCTGCCTGCCTCAAGATGAAAAACTGTCTTGAGCCCCATGGACAGCAACTGACGGGCAACATTTTCCATAGCACTTCCTGTAGTCTTCCATGCAGTTTCATCCGGTGACGGTTCACCCGGTTCTGCCATCCAGTCTGCCAGGACAATGAAGGGGCAACCCAGTGCTCCCAGCAATCGGGCCACTTTCATGAGAGCATCGATGTCACCCGTCAAGCGATCCCTATGAAACCATCGCAGCGGCACAAAAGCTGAGGTCAGCGTCAGACCGTGATGATTGAGCAATTTACGTAAGTCTTGGGCCTCTATTGGATAGTATCCGTAGGGTCCAAGTTCGGTGCCATCGTAACCGGCTGCTGCTATTTCTTTCAGCACCTGTTGGACTGCAGGCCAGACGCTCGTATCCGTTTCTTCCATTACTCCCCAGCTTACAGGCGCCGAGGCAATGCGAATTTGCGGCTTTTTAGTGATAGTTGGCACAAAGCCCTCCTGTGTGGAATCGGATGATTGACGCCCTACGAGTTTGAACCCAGCCGCTCGACACGTGTCGAAGAGAGACCAAAAAATCACGGCGGCGGACCGGTCGAACCCCTCACTACCAGGCGTATGGGTAGTTTCAAGGTCTCGGTGAACGAGGGGTCCTTCGACTCCAGCAATCGAAGTAACGTTTCAATAGCGGTTCGTCCCATTTGACGCTTAGGATAGGCAATCGTGGTCAGGGGTGGCTGCACATAAGATGCTGCAGCTATATCGTCAAATCCGACCAGGGAAATGCTTGCCGGGACCTTGAACCCCGCTTCCATAAAAGTCTTCATCGCCCCGATGGCCATCAGATCGTTGTGGGCCACCACGGCCGTCGGCCGACCTGGCCTTTTGAGAAAGCGCCACGCCGCTGATTCACCGGCCCCATAGCCGTATTCACTCTCTACTACCCAATTCTTTCTTGGTGAAACCCCTGCCTCCCGTAGCGCTCTGCGATATCCTTCCACGCGGGCTACACTGCTGGTCGAATCTCCCGCCAGGACGATGCAGCCAATTCTTCGGTGGCCCAATCCAAGCAGATGGCGAGTTGCCACGTACCCCCCATTGTGTTCGTCGGCCACAATGCAAGGATACCCCGGCACGATCCGTTCCAGGATCACAACCTGTATTCCTGCACGCCTCAGGGATTCCACAGGTTCCAAGTCAGGTGTCACCGGAAGAAAGATCACTCCGTCGACCTGTTTGGACCGCAATACCTGCGAATAGCGAAGTTCACGGTCTGGGAGATGGCTGGAGTGCCCCAGGATCACCGTGTAACCGTGCTGATAGCTGACTTCTTCCACGGCCTGAACCATTTCGCCGTAGAATGGATTCGTAATCTCAGGGATCACCAAACCAATCGTCAATGTCTTCCGAGTCCGCAAGCTGCGAGCCACATCGCTGGGGTGATAACCAAGCTTGGCAATCGCCTTGATGACCCGTTCCCGCGCTGTCACTGACACCCCACGCGGACCGTTATTGATCACATACGAAACAGTAGACGGCGACACCCGCGCTACGGCTGCAACATCATTGCGCGTAACCCCGCCTCGGGACGCAGACTCATCTACCCGCGACCTTTCGCCGAGGGACCATGACCCAGTCCTTTTTGGCATAGCGGGAAGATATAAAGAAATCACATTGCTTGTCAAGGAGGAAAGAACAAGCTCACTTCCTTGACGGGTGCAATTCAAAGTGCGACAGAATTAACTCATTGATTCACGGTTCCGGCGCCGCGGGGGCACGGCGTCTCCAAATCCCTGGAGGCGGGACGGCCTCGTCCCGCAACTTGCAGAACGCCCTAAGGGCACGGCGCCTCCAGTCGCACTTTGAATTGCACCCTCCCTTGACCGTTGAGATCATTTCGGGTTAATCTGCCTGCTCTCATGAAAGTCACGTATGAAGAAGTCACTAAGCGTTATGGCCACGTCTTAGGAGTTGACGGGCTCAACCTCCAGATCCAGGCTGGGGAATTCGTGGTCTTGCTGGGTCCTTCCGGTTGTGGCAAGACCACCACACTGAGAATGCTGGCTGGGCTGGAAGAAATTACTAAAGGCCGGGTCTACATCGGGGAGAGCTGTGTCAATGACGTTCCTCCACGGGATCGTGATGTGGCGATGGTTTTCCAGAGCTATGCGCTTTACCCCCATATGACCATCGCGGACAATATTGCGTACCCCTTGCGTGTACGCGGGATTCCCCGGAAGCAAATTCCCGGCCGTGTCCAAAAAGTCGCAGAACTCCTGGAAATCGGGAGATTTTTAGACCGCAGGCCCAAGGAACTGTCGGGGGGACAAAGACAGCGGGTTGCCCTGGCGCGCGCCATCGTTCGCCAGCCGCGCGTATTCCTCATGGATGAACCCCTCTCCAATCTGGATGCCAAGCTTCGGCTTTACACGCGTGGTGAACTAAAGCGGCTGCAATATGAGCTAGGAACCACTGCACTCTATGTCACACATGATCAGGCCGAGGCGATGACTCTCGCTCATCGCGTAGCCGTTATGGACTCCGGAAGACTGCAGCAATTTGATAGTCCCCTCAACATTTACGAAAGGCCGGCTAATAAATTCGTTGCCGGCTTCCTGGGAAGCCCAAGCATGAATTTCCTGGACGGAAGGGTCGACCTCTCAGAGCGACGCTTTGTCACCCAGGATTACTCTCTACGTCTCGGAAGTCAGCTTATCTCTCAGCTTGGCAGTCGCGAAAAGCTGACCTTAGGTGTGCGCCCGGAACACGTAAGGCTGTCTGGGACTGAGTTTGAAGGGAGTCTCCCGGCCAGGGTCTTTGTGACCGAAGCGCTGGGCAATGAGACGTTCGTTTTTCTAAGTCTGGGCCAGCAAAAAGTAGTTGCCAGAACAGAACCTGCGGTATGTTTCGATCCCGATGCCAAAGTGTGGGTTTCGTTTGACGAGGCTAAATTGCATTTTTTTGACTTAGTGTCAGGTAATCGTCTTACTTGATTGCGTCTATGAAGCTCCCTTGCTCTCGAAGAGCAGCAACTCCGAGCCGCCTCGAGGTGGACTGAAAACTCAGTCACAGATGATACCGTTCATTCCGGCAGGCTTCTTCGTATCGAGCTCGTGCCTCGCGCACACTTTTGCTTTCAGAAACTTCCGCCACGGCCACATCCCACCACGAGTCGTAGCCCGGCACACGCACTTCTCGCTCGGTTTCCACCACTATGACGGTAGTACGGTCCAGTGTCTTGGCTTTCTGCAGCGCCTGCTTAAACTCGCACAGGTTAGTTGCGGACAGGGCGTGAGCCCCCAGGCTGCGGGCGTTGGCGACGAAATCGACCGGCAAGTAGTCTCCATCCAACTGGCCGGATTCCCTGCTGCGGAAGCGGTAATGTGTCCCGAAGCCGCCACTCCCCAGCGATTGGCTTAAACCGCCGATACTGGCGAACCCATGATTGTCCACCAAAACGATGATCAGTTTGACCCCTTCTTGTACCGAAGTGACAATCTCGGCCGGCATCATCAAATACGTTCCATCTCCCAAGAAGACGTACACCTCGCGGCTGGGATCGGCCAGCTTGGCCCCAATGGCCCCCGGGATCTCGTAACCCATGCAGGAGTAACCGTATTCCAGGTGGTAACCATTGGGCGTGCGGGTGCGCCACAACTTGTGCAGATCGCCCGGGTGGCTGCCCGCCGCCGACAGCAGTACGTCTCGCGGGCCTGACGCTTCCCAAATGGCCCCGATCACTTCGCTTTGCGCAGGACGTGGCTGATGATTCAAATGGAATAACCGGTCCACCTCTACTTCCCAATTTTGCTTCAGGCCGGCGATCTGAGTGGCATGATCAGGACTGACATGGTAACTCTCAAGTGCCACGCCCAGTTCCTCCAGCGTCAGGCGCGCATCGGCCACCAGGGGGATGGCAGAAACTTTATAGGCGTCGAACTCGGCCACATTGATGTTGACAAAACGAACTTGCGGGTTCTGGAAGGCTGTCATTGAGGCCGTTGTAAAATCGGAATACCGTGTGCCAATTCCGATCACGAGATCAGCGTCGTGCGCCAGGCGGTTGGTCGCCAGGGTACCGGTCACGCCCACTGCTCCCACACATTGCGGGTGGTCAAACGCCAGCGAACCCTTTCCGGCCTGGGTCTCGCCCACCGGAATACCAGTCTGCGCCGCCAAATTTGCCAGGGCCTGGCAAGCTTCGCTGTACAAAACTCCGCCACCCGCGATGATAAGTGGCTGGCGACTGGCACGAATAGCCTCCACTGCCCGCTTGAAGGAGGCTGAATCAGGCCGCGGTCGACGGATCAGCCACACCCGCTTCTTAAACAATTCCTCCGGGAAGTCGAAGGCTTCGGCTTGCACATCTTGCGGCAGGGCCAGGGTCACCGCCCCCGTATCAGCCGGGGATGTCAGCACCCGCATCACCTCCGGCAGAGAAGCGATAATCTGCTCGGGCCGGTAGATGCGGTCCCAATAGCGTGAAACGGGTTTGAAGCAATCGTTCACTCCCGTATCTTGCGTGGATGGCAATTCCAGTTGCTGCAGGACCGGGGCCACATTCCGACGGGCGAAGATATCGCCGGGCAGCAACAATACCGGCAGCCGGTTGATGGTCGCCAGCGCGGCCCCGGTAATCATATTGGTTGCCCCTGGCCCTATCGAGGAAGTGCAGGCAAAGGTACGAAGGCGGTTACTCATTTTGGCGTATCCGGAGGCGATATGCACACCGGATTGCTCGTTGCGCACTAAAATGTAAGGCATATCGGGATTCGCCTGTAAGGCCTGCCCGATCCCTGCCACATTCCCGTGCCCGAAGATCCCCAGTACTCCCGCAAAAAAGGCATTCTGTTTTCCATCGCGCTCGACATACTGATTCTTCAAAAAGGTAATGATGGCTTGTGCGGTTGTCAGCCGTCGGGTGCCTTTCATGGAATTCCTCCCCTATTTCTTGTCTGGGTCGGGCAGCATGAACTCCCGGATGAACGCCAGCAGCTCATAGTAAGAACCAATAAAGGTGCGCAACGTGCGCACTGTTGCACCATAGCTCTCGAACTCCTTCACGGTCATGCCGCGTTCGTCGTAGGCTTTTCGAAACTCGACAAATTTGCGATAGAGTTCCGCAACGATTTGCGGATCCACCGGATCCTGCATGCGCTCTCTTACCTCAACATCGGAATGATTGAATTGAAGCTGCCATTCGTACGGGATGGTCAACACGATATCCCCTCCAATCAATTCCGACCAGTGCAGATGATGGCGATAGGCAGCCGCCAGCAAACGGGCACGGTAGCCTCGTTGACGAAAGATGCCGTAAGCCTTCTTGATGGCTGCAATACCGGCCCAGTCCAAGTGGCCGGGAGTGATCGCGATGCTTTCCTTCTTAGCCACAACCTTGATCCAGTCGTCCAGCCGCCCGATCATAATCGTGCAAACCGGTGTCATATCGCTGGTGTCGTGACCCTCGGCTGTCCGGCGATCGAGCCCCCGTTCCATTGCCTCTGCCACGGCGATGGCTTGTGGAACGGTGAAGCACACGGTGGCGTTAATATTGATGCCTCGGTAGGTCGCTTCTTCAATGGCCGTGATGCCCGCCTGGGTGACCGGGATCTTGACTTGTATATTAGGGGCGAGTCCATGGAAGTGCATCGCCTGCTCGACAATCGCACTTGCGTTTCGGTAAAACGTGGGGTTGGTCTGCATAGAAAGCCTTCCCTTGCGGCCTTTCTCCCGCTCGAAGACCGGAAGCAGTAGCCCCGCCGCCTTGACTGCCAATTCCTCGATGACCTTCCAGGAGATTTCCACTTCACTCCAGCTCGTGTTATCGGTGATGATCTGGTCAATGCGTTCGCGCCACGCAGGCAATTCCTTTTTTAGCACAGCCAGGACAATTGTGGGATTGCTGGTAGCTCCAACAGCTCCATTGGCGATTGCATAAGTCAATTCTTCTACTGAGCAGGAATCATTCCAGTAGTCGGTAACTGTGCTTGCTGCTGTTTGGTGTAAAGGGCTGAGTTGTGTTGTTGTGATCATAGCTATAGCCTTTCCATAAGGTATTCCCTGTCCTCATTGGAGTTTTGATTCTCAACAAAAACGGCAGAAGTGAAACCATCAGCTCACCTCACGGGCTCCAGAATCTTCATTCATCGGGCCAAGTCTCCCCTTAATTCTCCCAAATTCATCCTGTATTGTGCGGAGGAACCAAGGGTAGGCGGGGATCCTTATTTGTCCAAGTCTGGCGGACCCAGGCATAATCAGGATCGTCGGTCGCCGCCATGGAACGGGCTGTACCTGCCAGAGCATTCAGGTAATAAACGTTATAACCATGGGCCGCCACTACTGGATGGTAGCCCTCAGGAATCAGAACTAATTCCCCATTGCGTACTGTGAGTGTCGCATCCAGACGCCGGTCAGAGGTATAGACTTTCTGGATCGCATATCCCTCCGGACGGTCGACGCGATAGTAATAGATCTCCTCCAGGTCAACTTCCACCGGCGGATTGTGTACATCGTGTTTGTGGGGCGGATAGCTCGACCAGTTCCCGCCGGGAGTATACACCTCCACCAGGAGAAGCCGATGGGCCGAGAATTCCGGTTTGAGGATGTGATTAATTTGACGCGTAGCGTTAGCTCCTCCGCGAATTTCTACTTCAACCTCTGCAGGGGTGATCAGGCGTGCAGGATGGAACTCTTCGGCTCGGCAATAACACAAAGCCACGTCACAATCGGAGTCGGCTGTCAGGGTGAAGCGAGTTCCCACAGGGAGATACAGCGTGTGAGGTAAACCGCTGAAGACGTCGGGCCGACTCCCAATCTGCTTCCAACTCCCCTGCGATGACTCTATGCTGCAGCGGCCGCCCAGCATCACCATCCCTAATTCGTGTTTCCCCGTTTCACCAGAGTGACCTTGTCTGGCAGCGAGCCGGAGAACCTGAAACTTCAAATATTCAAAACCTGCCTTTTCGGTTTCGACTTCCATTACTGGGCCGACTCCGCCTGATAAGGACCTTGCCGGAATCAACAAGGCATGGCCAGAATTCATGTCTCCTCCTGAACAGTTACACCCGCACCAAGGCGGTGAATCTATATCTTCCCTCAAGCGTAGTGAGAAATTATGTTACCCGTATTCTATTCCCTCTCCAAATCGCCTGTCAAAAACCAGGGACCGGCAGACCCAATCAAAAGTGGTGTAAGGATGGAAAATTCCAACGTGAAAAATCTACTTGGGAAATCGCGTTACTCGAAACACGGGGCATGGCGGTTCTGATGCCTGTCCCTTTACCGATTTCCAGATCACACGGTTCAGTTCTAACCAGGGTGCCCGATCCGGTCCACGAAAATCCCACTCGGCAGATTCTTTGGCGCCCGGCGCGTCCAGAGAATTCTTCTCCTCCAACGAGACCGCCGGACGGCGGCACTGATAAACTTCAACAATAGGCTTCTTCTGAAACTCACAGAGCAGGCTCCAAGCCCGGTCATCGAAGTAGGTCAAGCTGCCAATACCCAGGAGTTGGGCCATTGTCTTGACAACCGACACAGTTGAGTAAGCAGTGTGCGAAATGGCATGACGCTTTGTAAAAGGTGAAATCACCAAAAGTGGTGAACGGTGCGCATCCACATGATCTGGTCCATCCTGCGCGTCGTCCTCGAGTACAAAGATGGCGCTTTGCGGCCAATACCGGCTCCTGGAAATCCTCTCTACGACTCGGCCAAGTGCCAGGTCGTTGTCGGCAACCATCGCCGTGGGGGTACAGTACCCCGCTTTTGTACCCACCGTATGGTCGTTTGGCAAATAGATCAGTGAGAATTTGGGCAGTTGGCCATTTTTCTCAAACTCCTTGAACTCGCGTTGCCATTCGTCTACTCGCTGCTGGTCCGTAACATCACCGATGTCGCTGCGAAAATTCAAGTCGGAGTTCCCCTTCAAGCCTGCCAGGTACACGTGTACCATTTCAGGATGCTCTTGCTCACCCACATTCCATTCTCCGTAATTCCGAAAGGTGATGCCGGCCTTGAGCAGCCGGTCCCACAAAAATCCCGATTGCGGAACCCCGATTGGGCGGTCGTGGTCGGCATCCCCATCATAGGGTGCATCAAGCACTCCCGGTGCGCGCTTCGAATATTCGAGCGGCCAGACTTTGTTTACGTATTCGGTGCTGACGGCTGCTGTTGACCACAGATGTCCATCCGCGCTGACATCGCCGTTAACGTAGAAAGCATCGAAAAGGATATACTCACGCGCCAGTGCATGATGATTGGGCGTAACTTTTTCCCCAAAGAGAACCAACTCAGGACTACCGTTTCCCTCGGGCATGTCACCCATTACCTGATCATATGAACGGTTTTCTTTAATGATGTAAAACACGTACTTGATTGGCGGACGATATTCGTGAAGGCAGGGATTTGTATCCTTCGTCCCATAGATCTGGTTGGTGAGGCTCAAAAGCCGGGAATGAGATTTTTCCAACTCTGAATCCGTGATCGCTTCGATGCTTCCACCAAGAATGTCTCCAATGTACCGAAAAGGTCGAGTCCCAGCGCCGGGCAGGGCATTCGGACCTGTCACGAGGTTTCTACCATTTGCGATAAACAGCGTCTTCGTCCGCTCCGAATAACTCAGGGCGGTAGGAAATGCTCCCACGGGGAGAACCCCCCGGAACGAAATGTCCAGATCCTTATCCTTTTCCACCTGGAGGATTGCGATGGCATCGACGGCCCCAAGCGCGACAAAAAGCAAACCCCGGTTCTGAGCAAGGGCATTGGGCTGCACTCCAGAAAGCCTCTGTCCAGGCGGATGCAGGTCGATGCGCCTGATTTCTCTTAAGAGTCCCAAATCGATCAACGATAAGGAATCGGAATCCGAACAGCTCACTAAGAGGCAGTTCACCTCCGGAAGCACGAGCATCTGGTTGGGATGGCTCCCGACCTTGATCTCGAGCAGCTTCTTCAGCTCACCAAGAGCCGCAATTGTTACAGTGGACTGCCCCCAATTGGAAACTGCAACTCGTTTGCCCGGAAGCGTTGCCAAAACGAAAGGAAATTCACCAACCCGCAAGCTGTTTTGAACGGCTCCGGTGCGGACGTCGAATTGCACGATGTTATGAGTTTGGTTGCAGGCGACCAGCGCCGTCTCCTGATCTGAAAATACCAGACCTGCTGTTAGGCTGCATCCGTCTAGCTCAA
>DATKMG010000753.1:0-2546 GCA_035541995.1 Terriglobia bacterium | reverse complement strand
AACAAGTTCAAGAAGAAGACCCTTCGTTCCAGCCGAACCGGGACTTTTGGCGCGACATGTTCAACATCGTGGTGGGGATTTGCTGGCAGGTCAGCCTGGTAGCTTTACCCATCTACATCGTGATCCAGAAGTTCGATGCTGCTCTAGTCGCAATAACCATCATCGCAGTGACATCGGTGCTGTTGAAGTTCACCTGGTACGACCATCTAAAGGATCTCGAAGCTATCAATCAATATAGCGCCCAGAGCAGCGAAGCAAGAGTCTTGGGCCCGCGCCTGATTTGATTTGGACTGTGGACCTGTATTCGCCCAATCACCAGGAATCCCTAGCCGTGTCGGTCTTCCGACGGCACGTTGAGACTGAATTACGGTCGAATATCCTTCCATTCTGGCTCAAACACGCGATCGACGATCAACAGGGTGGTTTCCGGGGTCAGATAACCAATGACCTGATTATCGATCCGCTCGCAAACAAAGGGCTCATTCTAAATGCACGCATTCTCTGGACTTTTTCCAGATCATTCAGCGTATATGGAGAAGCGATTTTTTTAGAGACAGCGCGGCGGGCCTACGATTACATAGCATGCTATTTCTGGGACGAGAAGTTTGACGGGGTTTACTGGCTCCTGGACTGCCGGGGAAACCCGGTCGACACGAAAAAGCGCATTTATGGCCAGGCGTTTACCGTCTATGCGCTGGCCGAATACCATCTCGCCACGGGGGATCAAGACTCATTGCGAAGAGCAATCCGGCTCTACGAAGTCATCGAATCCACGAGCTACGATGCTCTGCACAAAGGGTACCTGGAGACCTTTGAGCGTGACTGGACACTTGCTCGGGACCAGCGCCTGAGCGACGTAGATATGGATGAAAAGAAATCCATGAACACCCATCTCCACCTTGTGGAAGCCTACGCCAACCTGTTGCGGGCCTGGGACAGCAGCGCGCTGCGCGGCCGCCTCGAGGAACTCATCCGTATTTTCCTGGAACACATCATCGATCCGAAGACCCACCACTTCCGGATGTTTTTTGATGAGGCATGGCACTCAAGAACGGATCACATTTCCTTCGGGCATGACATCGAAGGAAGTTGGCTGCTCTGCGAAGCTGCCGAGATCCTCGGGGACCAGCTAATCCTGAAGGAGGTGCAGGACAACTCTGTCAGGATGGCACAAGCCGTGTATGACGAGGCCTTGGACTCCGACGGCGGGTTGCTCTATGAGGCAAGCTCCAGTGGAATCATAAACGCCGACAAGCACTGGTGGCCTCAGGCTGAAGCAGTGGTGGGTTTCTTGAACGCTTATCGACTCTCGGGTCGGCCGCATTTCCTGGAGGCTGCTCGAAGAAGCTGGGACTTCATCGAGAAGTACATTGTGGATCATAAACATGGGGAGTGGTTTTGGAAGGTCTCCAGGGAGGGTATTCCCAGCAGCGACAAGTTCAAGGTGGATCCGTGGAAGTGCCCCTATCATAACGGGCGCGCCTGCTTCGAAACGATGGCACGACTTGACAGGATGGGGCTGGCGTAGAATTGTCCCAAAGAACCTAAGGACTCAGGGAACGGAGAAGTCGGATATGAAACAGACCGAATTCAAAAGGAAAGTGTTATTGTTGTTCAAACAACACGAGAAATTGGTGAATCGGAAGAACTACAGAGTCGGAGGTGGCAATGGCGTCTTTGATCGTTATGCGTATCCCGTGCTTACAGCCGAGTATACACCGATTTTCTGGCGATACGACCTCGACCAGAAGACCAATCCCTACTTGATGGAGCGGATGGGAATCAATTCCACTTTCAATGCAGGAGCGATGGAATACGAGGGGAAGATTCTGGTGTTTGCCCGGGTTGAAGGTGTGGACCGCAAGTCGTTTCTCGCGATAGCCGAGAGTCCAAACGGCATCGACAACTTTCGCTTCCGGGAATTTCCGATTCTGATGCCGGAAACGGAGGAGCCGGACATAAACGTCTATGACATCCGCGTCGTGCAGCATGAGGACGGCTGGGTTTACGGCCTCTTTTGTACAGAGCGCAAGGATCCCAACGCTCCCACCTGGGATACTTCGTCTGCGATCGCCCAGTGCGGAATCGCCCGAACTAGAGATTTGAAAGCGTGGGAACGATTGCCCGATTTGAAAACTCGGTCCCCCCAGCAGCGCAATGTAGTGCTGCACCCCGAGTTTGTCGATGGCAGGTATGCTTTCTACACGAGACCGCAAGACGAATTCATTCAGGCGGGCAAGGGAGGGGGCATTGGATGGGGCCTCGCCAGCAGCATGGATAAGGCTGTTATTGATGAAGAGATTATCATCGAAAACCGTGAATATCACACCATCAAGGAAGTGAAAAACGGTCTTGGTCCCGGACCCATCAAGACCGACAAAGGCTGGCTACACTTGGCTCATGGCGTCCGGAATACAGCAGCCGGCTTGCGCTATGTCCTTTACCTTTTCCTTTGTGAACTCGACAGGCCGCACGTAATTACACACCGGCCCGCAGGTTACTTTCTTGCTCCTCAGGGAGAAGAACGGATTGGAGATGTCTCCAAC
>DATKMG010000752.1:0-21961 GCA_035541995.1 Terriglobia bacterium | reverse complement strand
TTCAGCCCCTGACCATTGGCCAACCTCACCATGGCTTCTTCGATTCGGTCAATCGCATAACGGTCCTGGATGAGATCCTCAACCTGGATGAGTCGCTTCTCTAACAGTTCCAATGTCCTGCGGATATGATTTAGGCTGGCCCGCGTTGTACCGGTGACGATAAGCTGCCTGTAGTGGATGAGATTCGTATTCAGAGGCACCATGGCCGCTTCTGCGGGAAGGCCGCCAAAAAAGATCACCCGGCCATTGATGGCTGCCAATTCCAGAGCTAGCTGCTGTGCTGCCGATGATGGACAGGCAGTGATTCCGACATCGGTACCCCTGCCATGAGTTCGCTCCTTGATTCGTTCTTTTATCTCCAGGCTTGGGATGGGAATGAAATCAGGATCCAGGTCTGTGCATTGCTTCAGCTTAGCTTCATTGATGTCATTTATCATCACCAATGAAGCCCCGGCCATTTTGGCCAATTTGGCGTGCATCAAGCCGATCGGTCCGGCGCCGAAGATAATCACGCTATCCCCGGGTCGCATATTGGCACGTTCGAAGCCGTTATAAACACATGAAAGCGGTTCAATGAGAGATGCCTCCGCCCATGAAAGGTCAGGCGGCAATTCGAAGATATTCCCCTGGTACACGGCAGCTTCGGGAATGCGTACGAATTCAGCAAAAGCACCATGGATATGAATACCCAATGCCTGATACTGGGGGCAGAGATGCGTGTTGCCGCTGGTGCACAGCTCACAAGTGCCGCATCCCATGTTCGGGCCGATCATCACCCGCATACCTTCTCTATACTGCGTGACTTTTCCTCCCACCGCTTCGATGATTCCGCTCATTTCGTGCCCGATAATGAGCGGGGCCTCCGGAGTTGCGAGCTTGTAACCATTCTGGTACATGCGGACATCAGTGCCACAAAGGGATGCGGCTTTGACGCGCAGCAGAACCTCATGTTCCTGAATAGTTGGAACGGGTGTCTCTTTCTGGCGGAGATCCTGTTTGCCAAACAGAAAGGCTGCTTTCATAGGCTTTCATGAAAATGTGCTCTGTAAGAGCACCTGATAATAGCCCAGCGCTTCAGCGCTGGGACGACCAGATTGTAAAGCAAAGAGTCCCGTAGGGACGATTGAAAGGGGAATTTCGGAGGTTCAGCCGTCCCTACGGGACTCTATCCCAATTACCTGCCGACCTAGCGCTGAAGCGCTGGGCTATTCTCAATCGACCTCTCCGAGGTCGACATGACTTTTTCATCCGCGGTGGTGAGCTTGAAAGGGTCATGGGGTCCTCCCTTCAATTGAGCAGTTCAATTGGTCGTTTTTCCATTATGGAGCGATTCCCGGCTATGACTACTTCAACTGCTTTCTTGCCATCAAGGCCAGTAGCCTTGGGAGATTTGTCCTCTAATATGCAACGGACAAAGTCCTTGTCCTCGGCCAAATAAGCTTCCATGAAAAGATTGCGCCAACTTGGCACAATTGATTTCACGCTGCCTTGTCGCGGGTTGCAGCTCACCACGCTGCTTGCGTCCAGGCTCCCAATAAACAGGATCCCATCGGTGCCCAGGATTTCCACGCGGGCATCGTAACCATAACGAACGGCTACAGCGCCGCCAATCAGGCCCTGCTTTCCATTCTCGAAACTGGCAGTCAGAACCACATTGTCGTAGAAGTCCGGATAGTCCTGGCGAGCATCCGGACAGCGGTAATTGCCCCCGATGGCATACACGGTCTTGAATTCACTTTCTGCAAACCAGCGCAGGATATCAATGTCGTGGCTGTTGACTTCTGCCAGGGGGCCATTGCTGCGGGCAACGTCATACTGCCAAGCTTTCGGGATGCTCGGACCGTGAGTCAGCGATTTCACCAATACGACGTCACCGATTTCTCCGCGCCCAATCCGCTGCTTGGCCTCCAGGAAACTCCGGTCATAACGACGCATAAAACCGATCTGTAGTTTGACCCGATTTTTCTCAACCGCTTCTATCATCAGATCACATTCCTCGCTATTCAAGGCCATTGGCTTTTCGCAGAGAATATGCTTTCCGGATTGAGCAGCCGCCACAACAATTTCCTTGTGACTGTCGGTCGGAGTCGCAACAACGACCGCCTGAATGACGTTATTCGAGACTGCCTCCTGCCATTGCGTTAAACATCTTTTCGGATGAATCTCTCTTAGCGCATTCTCCAGAGCTTCCGGATTTGGATCCACTATAGCAGCGAGTTCTGCTTCGGGGATGGCCGTGGCAAAGTTGCGCGCATGGATCATGCCGGCGCGCCCTAGACCAATGACACCGACCCGAACCTTATTCATGACCGTTGCTCGCTCCGTGATCAGCAGGAATGTCGACTGAATTGCGAGAGACTGCAATCCTTAATTCGCCCTGTTTCTATGTGTGCGCCTCTTCAGCTCGCTATGATAGAGACGGCCCCTCCTGTTGTCTATTGTTTTTCGGCAGTTCATCTCTGGACAAAACCTTCGGTTCTTTGGTGGAAACCCGGTATTGAGATTGCGTATCATGTCTCTGGTGTGCTGTTGAACAGGAGAATATTCATGCCCTTAATCCGACGGATCAGCCAAATAGCCGCGATCGTCACGACCGCTTTTGGTCTCATGGTTACTTGTTCATCTGGAAAGACGGATCCTAATGTAGATCAACTACGCTGTGAATACAGAGTCAATCCTCTCGGTGTCGATGTACCCGCTCCACGCCTGAGCTGGATCATGAGTCCACCTGAAGGGGGGCTGAGAGGGGCAAGGCAGACTGCCTATCATGTCCTGGTCGCGTCCAGCCCAGCCATCTTGTTGGAGGATCGCGGTGATCTTTGGGATACAGGCCAAGTCCTTTCAGATCAATCGGCTCAACTGCCATATGCAGGAAAGCCGCTTCGATCATCGCAAGGTGTGTACTGGAAGATCCGCATTTGGGACCAGCAGGGAAGACCTTCTCCATGGAGCAGGCCAGCCAACTGGACAATGGGCATCCTTAACGATTCAGATTGGCGGGCCAATTGGATCACTGCAAGGAAGGCCGTTGAGGAAAGTCCCCCATTTGCCGCGATTCATACCCTGGACTCCACATCGACTCTCAAAATGAACGCTAATCCGCCGACATTTCCGACAATGATGCTGCGTCACGAATTCCACGCGAAAGCCGGCCTTGATCGGGCTGTCGTACACATTTGCGGGCTTGGGCAATATGAGTTGACAGTGAATGGCCGGCGCGTTGGCGAAGATTTGCTGACGCCGGGGTGGACGAAATATGACAAAACAATTCTCTACGATACGTACGATGTCACTCCCCTGCTTCGAGTTGGCAACAACGCCATAGGGGTTTTGCTTGGCAACGGGATGTACAACGTCAGAGGAGGACGCTATACGAAATTCCGCGGGTCATTTGGGGAGATCAAAGCCATTGGCCAATTAAGGCTTGAATACGCGGATGGCACAGTGGATCTGATTGGCACCGATGGACAGTGGCGGGTTCATCCGGGGCCGATCACCTTCTCCTGCGTCTATGGTGGTGAGGACTTCGATGCGCGGCTGGAACCGATCGGCTGGAACGAACCGGGATTTGACGATTCCAACTGGGAAAAGTGCGTGGAGGTGCGCAGTCCCGGTGGGAGACTAAAAGGGCTCTCAGCCGCCGCCCCGCCTGTTCGCGCCTTCGAGATCCTGAAACCGGTCCACATCCAGTCTCTCCGGGTTGGTGTGTCGGTTTATGATCTGGGACAAAACGCTTCTCTTATGCCGCGGATAAAAGTAAATGGACCATCAGGGGCCGTGGTACGAATCATTCCTGCGGAACTGATCCATGAAGACGGAAGTGTAGATCGTGGTTCCAGCGGCGGTGGCCAGGCATACTGGCAATACACATTGGCAGGGAAAGGCGAAGAAGAATGGTTTCCCAAATTCTTTTATCACGGTTGCCGCTATCTTCAGGTGGAATGCTCAGCGCCGGATGGTAAAGACCTGCCTATCGTCAAATCGCTTGAGGGAGTCGTGGTCCATTCCTCTTCTGAGGCAGTAGGTGATTTTTCCTGTTCCAATGATCTGTTCAACCGCATCCACAGGCTGGTCCGCTGGGCACAGCGCAGCAACATGATGCATGTATTGACCGATTGCCCCCACAGAGAAAGGCTTGGCTGGCTGGAACAATATCATCTCAACGGGCCATCACTGCGCTATGAGTTCGATTTGGCGGCACTGTTCACCAAGGGGATGAGCGACATGGCCGACAGCCAATTAGATAACGGCTTAGTGCCTGACATAGCTCCCGAATATGTCGCATTTGAAAAGGGATTTCGGGATTCGCCGGAGTGGGGCAGCGCATTCCTGCTTTGTGCCTGGCAACAATACGAGTGGACAGGGGATCTGGAATTGCTCCGTACGCACTATATGGCCATGAAGCGTTATGTGTCCCATCTTAAAAGTCGTTCGAAGGATTATCTGTTATCACATGGATTGGGGGATTGGTACGACCTGGGTCCAAAGCCACCCGGGGAGGCGCAGTTGACTCCTGTAGCGCTGACGGCTACGGCTTTCTATTATGAGGATGCGGCTACTCTGGCCAAAATAGCCCGGTTGATTGGGCAGGATAACGATGCCGGAGAATTCGAAGAATTGGCACGCCGGATTCGCGCGGCCTTCAACAAGAGATTCTTCAATCCTGCCAACAGTCAGTACGCGCAGGGATCTCAATGCGCAAACGCCATTTCACTGGTCATGGGGTTAGTCGAACCCGACTACAGGTCAGCCGTTTTGGACTCGGTGGTGGAGGATGTTCGTCACCGCGGAAATGCCCTGACAGCGGGTGACGTTGGGTACCGCTACCTTCTGCGGGCTCTCGCGGATGGAGGTCGTTCCGACGTCATCTATGCAATGAATAATCAGTCCGAGAATCCTGGCTATGGGTACCAGCTAAAGCAGGGCGCAACGAGTCTCACTGAGGCTTGGGATGCCGGGCGCGCTTCATCGCAAAACCACTTCATGCTCGGACATATCCTGGAGTGGTTTTATCACGATCTGGGTGGGATTGGCCCCGATCCCGCTGTGCCTGCGTTCAAGAGGATTATTATTCGGCCTGCAACTTCGGGAGACTTGAAATGGGTCAAGGCCAGCTACAATTCCATCAATGGCCGAATCGAAAGCAATTGGGCCTTGGAAAGCGGCAAGTTCAAGCTGGAAGTAGTTGTCCCTCCCAACACGACGGCAATCGTCTATGTTCCAACCAGGGCTGCATTACAAGTCACCGAAGGGGGCAGGCCCGCCGCAGAAGCTTCCGGAGTGAGATATTTGAGGATGGAGAAAGGCTCGGTGGTATACGAAGTTGCCTCTGGCCGGTACGAGTTTCTTTCAGAATGAGGGAAGCCTGGATCCTGGCGGAGACGATCGCCTCTTATCTGACCTTGTCACCGGGATGCTGTGAAGAAATTCGGAATATCTGGAAAGCATGGCGTGAGGGCAAGCCGCCTCCAATGATTCACAAGGAGTTCCAAGCTCCTTGGAGGCCATGAAGTATTGATAATGCTTCATCCCCACCGGGCGAATTTCTTCACAGCTTCAGGATCGGGGGGGGCGTGCACCATCATACGGGGAACGGCAGTGCGGTGAAGAGCTATACCTGTACTTTTTGACAGTTGACGGTGACACCCAGCATCACGTAGAGTGAATGCTGAATCCGCTGAAATTTCACGGCGTAAAGGCCCCTGCAATGGGTGCGTGGGTTCGTTGGGTGGGTCTTTTGCCGATTCAACATGGGATCCATAGCGGACGCGCGGGGAGCCGAGAGGAGGCCTATGAATCTGAAACGACAGGGTGCAACCTTCCGAACTCTGATGGTGATGCTTTGCGCCGTTGCCCTGGCGCCGGGAGAATCCCTGGCATATATGACGCCATTTTCTCCGGTTGGGCAGGCTTCGCCACAGGCACAGGCTTCGAAGATTCCACCCGACCAGCTCGATTCTCTGGTGGCGCCCGTTGCGCTTTATCCGGATCCATTGCTGGCCCAGGTCCTGGCGGCGTCCACGTACCCTCTCGAAATCATCCAGCTGCAGCAGTGGCTGGACAAAAACAAGAACCTCAAGGACAAAGCGCTGGCCGACGCGGTCGCCAAGCAATCCTGGGATCCGAGCGTCCAGGCTCTGGCGGGCCTGCCTGAGGTGGTCAAGCGACTTGCCGATGACATTCAATGGACCACCGATCTGGGCAACGCCTTTCTGGCTCAGCAGAGCGACGTGATGGACGCGGTTCAGCGCATGCGGAAAAAGGCTGCGGACAAAGGGACCCTGAAGACAACCGAACAGCAGAAAGTGGAAACGAAGGTGGTCGAAAGCAAGCAGGTCATCGTCATCGAGCAAGCCAACCCGCAAGTGGTTTACGTACCCAGCTATGACCCTGTGATCGTGTGGGGCCCACCGGTTTACCCGTATCCTCCCATCTACTATCCGCCGGCGTGGTACTACCCCGCGGGATTGGCGATTTCCTTCGGCGTCGGCATGATGATGGGCGCCTTCTGGGCCGGCGGCTGGGGCTGGGGCTGCGGATGGGGTGGGAACGATATCAATATCAACCGCAACAACAATTTCAACCGCAACACGAACATCGGCAACAGCGGCAACCGAGTGTCGAATCTGCCGGCTAACAGCGGCAACCGTGGCGGTGCCGGCAACCGCGGCAATCAAGTCAATCCCCAGGGTAATCGGGGTGGCGCCGGTGGCAACACGTGGCAGCACAATCCCCAGCATCGCGGCGGCGCCCCGTATCGGGACCGGGCGACCGCGGACCGGTTTGGAGGCACAACCCGCGGTGATTCTCTAGCAAATCGCCAGGCCAGCGCCCGGCAACAGATTGGCAGGCAAGGCGGCAATATGGCTAGTAGTCGCGGTGGAGGGGCCGGCGTAAGCAATCGCGCTGGAGGGGCTGGTGTGAGCAATCGGGCAAGCGGCGGAGGGGTTGGCAACCGAACGGGTGGAGGCGGAGCAGACCGCATCGGAAGCCGGGATCTCTCGCGTAGCGGCGGCGGAAACCGGGACGCCTTCGGAGGGGGCTCCAGGGGATACAACGGTTCGAGCGCCCGGGGCAGCAGCAGCCGTGGGTCTTCCAGTCTCGGGTCCCGCGGCGGTGGCAGTGGTTTCAGTCGTGGTGGCGGTGGGCGGCGCAGGTAAGCGGCCCGAATGGCAAAGGAAGATTGGAGGAGCACAGATGAAATCAAGAACTGCGAACGGATATCTCTCCAGACGTTTTTGGATCGGGAGCGCAGTGGCCTGGGTGTGGCTGTCTACGTTGTTTCTTTTTGCGGCGCAAGAATCTGCGGTGAAGAAGACTCCTGAGGGTACGGCCGCTTCGATCGAATCCGCCAGGAGCTTTGACACTCCGCAGCAAGCGGCCGATGTGCTTGTCGAGGCGGCCGAGAAATTCGATGTGGCAGCGCTCATAAATATTTTTGGCCCGGGCGGCGAAGACATTATATTTAGCGGCGAACCTGTCCAAGACCGACAGCATGCTGCTGATTTTGTTGCTGAAGCCCACGAAAAGAAGAGCGTTTCTGTCGATTCGAAGAGCGGGACCCGCGCATTCCTGCTTGTGGGCAAAGAAGACTGGCCGTTTCCGGTGCCGATCGTGAAGAGAGGTGACAAATGGTTCTTTGACGCCAAAGCGGGTCGTCAGGAACTCCTCTACCGCCGCATTGGCGCCAATGAATTGGACGCAATCCAAATTTGTCACGGCTACGTAGAAGCACAGCACGAATACGCCCTCGAGCCGCATGAAGGTTACGACGTGAACCAGTATGCCCAACGCATCATCAGCACTCCGGGAAAGCACGATGGCCTGGCCTGGCAGGAGTCCGACGGTAGCTGGGGTGGTCCGATTGGCGAAAAGATCGCCAGAGCGATTGAACAGGGCTACAGCCCCCGCTCGGAACCGTACCACGGCTATTTTTTCAAAATTCTGAAAGGGCAGGGACCCGCGGCGCCGCTCGGTGAAATGGATTTCGTAGTAAAAGGGGTGATGATCGGAGGCTTCGCCCTGGTCGCCGCGCCGGCCGAGTACGGCGTGACCGGAGTGGAGACCTTCATCGTCAGCCATGACGGCGTTGTGTACGAAAAAGACTTTGGGCCGAACAGTCTTGATGAATTCGCGAAGATGGAGCGCTTCAATCCAGACAAATCCTGGACCCCTGTCCCGGCAGAAGATCAATAGAGATCCGCAACAAGTACGAAATCCGGTTTGACCGGGCCATTGACCGAGATGACCTCGGGACAAAAACGAAGTTCTTCGTGGTTCGAGAGGGTATGGTGAGTTTAACTTAGCAGTTTATCGGTGACCAGATTTCCCATTCTTCATCTATCTGATGGTACCGGGTTCACATTCGCCATCGGCTGGGGGATCTCAAGAAAGACCCCTGGCCTAATTTGCAGCAAGGAGGTGGTTATGGGATTTCTTGCATGGATTGTGGTTGGTCTGATCGCAGGTTGGCTTGCTGGTCAAGTGATGAAGGGTGGCGGCTACGGCATAGTAGTAGACATCATCCTCGGACTGCTCGGGGCTATTCTGGGCGGCTGGTTATTCGGACAGTTGGGAATCTGGCCCGGCGGCGGCATGATCGGCTCGATTATAGTCGCATTTGTCGGCGCCGTGATTTTGGTCTGGATTACCCGCCTCCTTAAGAAGGCCTGAGTAAACTTATAGTACAACATAAGAAATCGCGCTGCGGCATCAGAGTACCCATTCGCTACTTGCCTGCAACGGTTCTTGGGGGACTTCATGCTGAGCAACAAAACCGGAGAGCTGGCCGCAGCCGGCGATTTTACAGCGCCCGTCAGGACAATGTCCTTGGCGTTCAACTCTCTGCCATAAAGGAAAGGATGAAAAACGTCGCCAGTCTCGGGTTCCGGAAAGGCACCTAAGACAGGAGGTAGTGTTCAAGATCCCTTTTGCGCCGGTGCCTTTCTTGGGGGCGGCAACTTCGCGACAATAGCCTTCATGCGCGGCAGCTGGCCTGTGCCGGCGCTGTAGTTTTTCGGCCCCATCTTCTGAATTTCCTCCTCAATCGCCTTCGTGCGATTGCCCGGGTTGGGGTGATCGGAGAGGAACTGGGGTCCCTGGGCTCCACCTGAGGTCTCGAGCTTCTGAAAGAAGTGAGCCAGCTCGATTGGGTTGTATCCCGCCTGGGCCGCAATCTGTGCCCCAAGCAGATCGGCCTGGGTCTCGTCGGTTCGCGAGAACTTTAGCAGAACTGGGTTCTCTCCCAACCCGATCCCGATCTGGCTCAGCTGCCCTAGCAGGGAACCACTGCCCACAGCCTTGCTGGCAAGCATGGCGGGCAACTCGATCAAATTTGCCTTACTCGCCTGATTTGTGCCGTGCCGGAGTGCAACGTGCGAGATTTCGTGCGCCAGCACACCTGCCAGCTGAGCCTCGTTGTCGACGGCCGAGATCAGGCCGGTTTGTACGAAGGCCGCACCGCCGGGTAAGGCGAAGGCGTTGATGCTCGGGTCGTTGACTACTTTGAACGTATACGGATATTTGTCCGCCTGCGGTTGTGCTGCGAGTTCTTTCCCGATCGCGCTGATGTAGGCATTCAGCTCCTTGTTGTCAATGACCTCCTTCTGCTTCTCGACTTACCCCCTTTTCGCCCCCGCGTGAAGATCTCTTCGACCACCTCAATGACTCCGAACAGCGTGTGCCAGGTTAAGTTTTTTTTCCTTGCGCTTCAACTCCCGCTCCTGACTCCGGGCTGCCTCGGCCTTTCTCCGCTGCTGCCGCTGGGCCCATCCCTGCAACACCTGATGGCCCATTTGCCGCACTTCTTCCAACACCCGCTGCTCCGCCTCGTCGGCTTTTTCCACATCCCCCTCGCTGTTTTCCACAATATCGGCCAACCCTTCCAAACGTGCGATTAAGTCGGGATGATCCTTCAGCCGCTCTTCAATGCTCCTTTTAACCGGGCCTTTCGGGTTCTGGCTGCTATTGCGATTTGACATGGGCCTCCTTTGAACTGGATTTGCCCATGTTTATTTACTCTTATTAAGACGATTTGTCCAGTCCCTTCCTCCATTCTTTGACTCGCACTTTTGATTGCACCCTCAACCGCTTGACACTTGGAAGGCTCAAAGAGTATTGTCTTAAGCTGGGTGTAAATGTCACCCCAATTCAGGGATCTACTCAGCGTTAGTCGGCAGGGAAATCTAGAACAATCGAGTTGGCCTGAACGGCGAAATCGTAGCCGGATGTGAGGAAGAGCGTCCCCTCAGGGACATAGAATCACCCGATTGAACGCCTATCCCCCAATCTCCAATGGAGCGACGCCATTGAGATATCCGACCAGAGTCCTATGGACAAGATGAGCCATGCAAGCGAATTCCGGCGCGCGAGGAAATGCGGCGCGCGGGTGCTCCTGGCGATGGCGCTCGCCGCCGCGTCAACTACAGCAAGTGCGGTCGAAGAAACGGGGCGCCCGAAGCCAGCCGCGCAACAGCACGCGCTCCAAGCCCGGCCTTCCAAGTGGACCGGCGACTTAGACGTCCTGCTCAACCACCGCATGATCCGATTTTTGGTTTGTTACAGCCCCACGCTGTTCTACCACGATCACGGCCGGGCGCTAGGCATCATCGCGGGAGCCGGCCCCGAGTTGGAGAAGTATCTTAACAAGAAGTACCCGGACAAGAGACCCTTCACCGTCGTGCTCATCCCCACCACGCGAGACCACCTGTTCCAGGGCCTGATCGACGGCGAGGGCGAAGTGGCGGGGGGGTCAGTCACGATCACGCCGGAGCGCCTGAAGCGGTTCGACTATCTGATGCCGGCCGCGCAGGGCTACCAGGAATCGGGGCTCGACCAGAACGCGAAAAGCCGCACCGGGGCGATCGGCATCATGCAGGTCACGCCCTCCACTGGGACCGAGATGAAAGTGGGAAACATCAGCCATGTAGAGCCGAACATTCACGCCGGGACGAAGTACTTGTCGTGCCTGATGGACAAATACTTCCAGGACGCGAAGTTCGACGAGCAGAATCGGAACCTTTTGCCTTTGCCAGCTACAACGCCGGCCCGGGTAACATCGAGAGGGTGCGGGCGCGCGCGATGCAGGAAGGGGTCAACCCCGATGTCTGGTTCAACCAGGCGCGCCAGCCTTCAAATACAGAGGTTAGGTTCAATCTCTTGCCCCAAAAGTAGCATGCCGCGGAGCGCCGAGAAGGGCAGTCTTGGGATTCATGATCACCCTGAGGGGGTGTCCTGAAGGAGTGTCCGCATCCGGCCCTTTGCCGTGAAGGCGTTCATGAACTCGGGCTCCCTTCAAACGAAAGGAGAGCCATGCAGACGAACCAGATGAACGAATCTAGCGCGGAACAGACCCGGCTCCAGGAGGACCGCGAAGGACGAGCCGCGTGGAAGAAGTGGGGGCCATATCTGAGTGAGCGCCAGTGGGGAACCGTGCGCGAAGATTACAGCTCCAACGGCGATGCCTGGAATTACTTCACCCATGATCAGGCGCAATACCGTGCGTACCGGTGGGGCGAGGACGGGCTCGCCGGTATCTCCGATAGCCGCCAGCTGCTCTGCTTCGCGCTGGCGCTGTGGAACGGGCGCGATCCGATCCTCAAGGAACGGTTGTTCGGACTGAGCAACAGCGAGGGGAATCACGGCGAGGACGTCAAGGAGTATTACTTCTACCTCGACAGCACGCCAACTCACTCGTACATGAAGTATCTCTACAAGTATCCGCAGGCCGAGTACCCGTACGGGCCCATCATCGAAGCCAACCGGACACGCGACAAACAGGCCGCCGAGTATGAATTGCTCGACACAGGCATCTTCGATGAGGACCGGTACTTTGACGTCTTCGTCGAGTACGCCAAGGTCGAGCCGGAGGACATCCTGATCCAGATCACTGTCTGCAACCGGGGCCCAGAGCCGGCGGAGATCCATGTGCTGCCTACCCTTTGGTTTCGCAACACCTGGTCGTGGGGTCGCAAGGAAGAGAAACCGGAGCTGAAGATCCTCGCTGCAGGCACGAACGTGCGGGCCGTCGCCGCTCGGCATCGTCTCCTTGGGGAGCGATTTCTCTACTGCGAAGGCATGGTTGATCTTCTGTTCACCGAAAATGAAACCAATACTGAGCGGGCCTTCAATCAGTCCAATCAGCAACCCTACTGCAAAGACGGCATTATCCACGCCGTCGTCCACGGGAACAAGAACGCCATCAACCCCGAATTGCACGGCACCAAGGCATCTGCCCACTTCCGACTCACCGTGGCGGCGAAGGAAAGCCAGACGGTCCGACTGCGGCTGACGGACCAGCCGCCTGACCGGCTGCGGACTCCCTTCGGGGATGCGTTTGAGGCCCCGTTCAAGGCCCGGCAGGCAGAAGCGGACGCTTTCTATGCGGCTATCACACCGGATACACTGACCAAGGATGAGGCGCAGGTGATGCGTCAGGCACTGGCCGGAATGCTCTTGAGCAAGCAGTACTTCCATTACGACTTGGCCGAGTGGCTGCGCGAGCACGGCGACAAGCCCGAGGAAGGAGTGGTGCCCGGGTCCGCAACAAGGACTGGTTCCACATGTACAACGCGGACGTCATCTCCATGCCGGACAAGTGGGAGTACCCCTGGTACGCCGTCTGGGACCTGGCCTTCCACACCATCCCCTTGTCGCTTGTGGACGTCGATTTCGCCAAAGAGCAGCTGCGGCTATTTCTCGGCCACCATTACCTCCATCCCAACGGCCAGATGCCGGCCTACGAGTGGAACTTTAACGACGTCAATCCCCCGGTCCACCCGTGGGCGGTCTGGACCGTGTACAGCTACGACAAACAGTCGCGCGGGCGCGGGGACCTTGCCTTCCTCAAGTTCTGCTTCGAGAAGTTGTCTCTGAACTTCACCTGGTGGGTGAACCGCAAGGATGTGGATGGCAACAACGTGTTCTCGGGAGGCTTCCTCGGCCTGGACAACATCGGGGTTTTCGACCGCAGCAGCGCGCTGCCGACGGGCGGCTATCTGGAGCAATCGGACGGCACCGCCTGGATGGCGTTCTTTGCGTCGGTGATGCTCCAGATTGCGGTCGAGCTCGCGATGGAGGACGACCCCCACTACGAGGCGATGGCGCTGAAATACTTCGAGCACTTCCTGTGGATCGCGTCGGCCATGGACAACCTGAGCTTTACGGGGATCAAACTCTGGGACCACGGCGACGGTATCTATTACGATGTGCTGCGCTTTCCGGACGGCAATGGCGTCCGGCTCAAGGTCCGCTCCCTGGTTGGGCTTCTGCCGCTGGCGGCGACCACGGTGCTGCCGGGCGACCTGCGGGAACGGTTGCCGCGCTTTTTCGAGGAGGCGCAGTGGTTTCTGGAACAGCACCCGTTCACGGCGGCGACGATCACAGTTCCACTGGAGGTGGGTGCGGGCGGCAGCCGGATCCTTTCACTGGTCAACCCGGACAAACTCCGCCGGATACTCGGTTACATGCTCAACGAAAGTGAGTTCCTGAGCCCCTACGGTATTCGCTCGCTGTCGCGCTATCACGCCGAGCACCCCTATGTTTTCGAAGGCGGAGAAGGTCGTTGCCCAGGTGCTCGAAACGGTCCAGCAACAGGTGGCGGAAGCTGTTCAGGATCAGGGTGGGCAGGCAGAAAAGCTCCAGGAGAAGGTCGAAGAGATCGTCATGGAAAAGGTAGCCGAGGCCGTCCAGAAAAAGGCCGAAGAGGTTCAGCAGCAAACCGAACAGCGGACAGAGGAAAAGAAGGAGGTCCTTTGAAAACCCGGCTTAGGATAATGTGACATACCGCATATTTGAACGATAAGTTTGCTACAGCAGACCCGCCACGCGAACTAGCTTCTTTGTGCTTCGCTGTCGAGTCCGCGTGGGCCGGCTGCTGAGCTTGGTCGTTCGGGGGCACCACGATCCATGTTGTGACCGCAGCCAACAGCTTTGAAAGGAGAAGGCCATGACGAGATTAAGCACGTGGCCATTGACGGAAACCTGGCGTTTATTCATATGCGCTACCTCAACTGGGTAGAGAAGGAACATGCGGCTGTGGTCATGGACCAAGTTGTGAAGTGATCCCTTTTTTGATATTCGTTTATTTTGTCAAAACACGAACCGCGCCTAAAGTCTTCTCCACAAATTTCAAATAATCCTCCGCCTCTTTTTCTGTTATAGACTCTCCCCCGCCGTAAAAATCTGAATTTCTTTTATTCCTCATGGCATCCCCTAAAGTTAAGACGTCGGGATTCTCCAAAATCTCGCTCATTTTCTCGAGAATCTTGACCTGATGACCCGCCACACTCCTCACTTTGACCCCGCCCACTTTCGCGATGAGGGCAATACCGGCCTTGACCAGCGCTTGATAGCCGTAAGTAAATCTTACTTCTGTAAATCTATCCTGGCGGGCAATTTTCAGATCGCGAAACGCGCTTTCCAAAAAACGGTCGATTTGTTGTTTTGTAAAGCTGAACTTCTGGAAATATTTCGTCTCAAAATAGGTCATACGAGTGGAATTGATTTCTTATGGCGAATCGATCTTAAAAGCGCATCTGCCTTTTGCTTTCTTTCGTATTCTTTTGTCCCCATACTGACAACGTTGATCTCCCGATCGATCGTTTTTTGAAATTGGCTGATCTTCTTCTGAAGCTCAAGTGTATCGTGATCGCCTACCACCAGTAAGTCAATGTCACTTGAAAGATCCATTCTATCCTCGGCATAGGAACCAAAAAGAACCGCTCTTTTTATTCCTGTGACCTCTCCAATAACCTTCTTAAGAGACTCCTCAAGGCCGACTGTCTTAGAAAAAATTCTCTGGTATTCCCTAATTAGCGGGAAAGAATGATTGAGTGAATAATAACGCTGATTCCCCCTCCATTCGCTGGTTAGAATTCCTTCTTTTTCAAACTCCTTCAGTTTCTTGACCAGGTTTCCACGGTCGACCCCAAATCGTCTGCACATCTCATTCACATAAAGGTTTGCCTCCTGATGCACGAAAAGGTATTCCAAAAGTTTCTGAGCAATCTTCGACCGAAGACTTAACATCAAGATCCACCCGATGTAGTAAATTACACCAATTAGTGTAATTTATTACACCCTCACCGTCTAGACCTTTTGAACCGTTTCTGTTAAGTCGTGCCGCTCATGACCGTGTGGAAACCCGAGCCGTACCTCGTCTTGGATTCTGAACTTCCGTCAAAAGCCCCGGTCGGAACTGAACAAAACCCGTTTCAGAGCGGTGGCCCGGTCGAGCGGTTGCAGGTCAGAGAACGTGGCCGCATGGTCATCCTGGGCCGAGGTTGACACGTCAGTTGGGGGTGCCATTCTTGGTGTCAGTTTTGGTGTCACTTGGTACTGCAAAATGGCGTCATTTTTCGCGCGTGGGCAGCCAACAAAAGAAAAGGAGTCGCTCAAAACCCTGATCTGTCTTGATTCTTGCGAGTCCTTGCGTTTCAGAGCCGTAATTGGAAAACTTGGCCGGGCAGAATTTGGAAGACGACGATCGCGAACACGAACGAATAAGAATGAATCTAGGGCAGGACAGTGGATCCCATCAAAAACTTGTCCGCTGCTCGGGCGGCCTGGCGGCCTTCTGAAATGGCCCAGACGACTAGAGATTGACCCCGGCGCATATCTCCAGCAGCAAATATCCCGGGCTCACTGGTCTGATATTCACCGTTGGTGGCCACATTCCCTCGCAAGTCCAACTTCAGCCCAAGTTGGCCAACCATTCCCTCCTTTTCAGGCCCGACGAATCCCAACGCCAGCAGGACAAGGTCAACATCCATTGTGAACTCACTGCCGGGGATTTCGTTCATAGCGCGGCGCCCCGAAGCATCGGGAGGGGCCAATTCCACCCGCACAGCATGCAACTGCTTAACCTTTCCGTCGCTCCCGGAGAACTGTTTCGTATTGATACTCCAATCCCGGAATCCACCTTCTTCGTGGGAAGTCGAAGTCCTAAGAATCATGGGCCAGTAGGGCCAGGGCATGGAGGCGGTTCGATCCTCAGGTGGCTTGGGCAGCAATTCGAAGGAGTGAACAGAAATTGCTCCCTGGCGGATGGCTGTGCCATGACAGTCTGACCCCGTGTCGCCACCCCCCAGGATTACAACTCGTTTGCCCTTGGCTGTAATCTCACTTTCCGCAGGTACATTTTCTCCTGCTACACGCCGGTTTTGCTGAGGAAGATAGTCCATGGCGAAGTGAATGCCGTCCAACTCGCGCCCTGGCACAGGCAGGTCGCGGGCACGGGTGGCACCCCCACAGAGGACCAAGGCATCGAAACAGGTGCGAAGTTCGTCGACACGTACGTTGTGTCCCACGTGAGCGTGGGTCTTAAAAATGACTCCCTCCGCTTCCATAAGCTTCAGGCGTCGTTGGACAATCCACTTCTCAAGCTTGAAATCGGGTATCCCGTAAGTGAGCAATCCGCCAATGCGGTCGGACCTTTCAAAGACAGTTACAGTGTGTCCCGCGCGGTTGAGCTGAGCAGCACAGGCCAGGCCGGCTGGCCCGGATCCGATTACGGCCACTTTCTTTCCAGTGCGGACTTTGGGAGGAAGCGGCTCGACCCAGCCCTCACGGAAGGCATGGCTGATCACACTGATTTCAATTTGCTTGATGGTGACAGGATTGTTGTTGATCCCCAGTACACAGGCAGCTTCAC
This sequence comes from Terriglobia bacterium, assembly GCA_035541995.1. Lineage (GTDB taxonomy): Bacteria > Acidobacteriota > Terriglobia > Versatilivoradales > Versatilivoraceae > DATKMG01. Next base: position 5,310 of record DATKMG010000752.1, on the reverse strand, counting down.
AGGGGGCAGGGCATACCCACCCGGTGAACTCAGGGAAGTTATTGGTCTTGTGGAGGATCTCAAGAGCTTCTTTCCAGCGGTTTTGATAAACCAGATCGTTCCAGTCCGGGATGATATTCCCCAACGGACAACCGGTGTGGCAAAAAGGGATTCCGCAATCCATGCAGCGGGCTCCCTGGGCACGAACCAGTTCGTCTTTGGGTTCCGTGTATACCTGGCGCCAGTCACTGATTCGCTCTTCAACTGGCCTTCTAGGAGCATGTTCTCGGCTGATTTCCAGGAACCCAGTGACTTTGCCCATGGAGTTCTCCTAGAATTGGAGCTTCACGGATTCCTGCTCCAATTGTGCCGCCAGGATCCGTTCCTGCTCCAATTGCATCAGAGATCTTCGATAGTCTTTGGGCATGACTTTGACAAATCTTGGGAGCAGACTATCCCACTCCGCCAACACCCGCCGCGCCGGGGTGCTTTCTGTAAACAGAGCATGGCGTTCCACGAGAGTTCTAAGCGTAGCGATGTCTTCCACGGACGTCACCGGCTCCAGGTCTACCATAGCCTGATTGCACAGGGAAGGGAATGCCTCCTGCTCATCTAGAACGTAGGCGATACCTCCACTCATACCGGCCGCGAAGTTCCTGCCAGTTTTTCCCAGCACAACAACCACACCGCCGGTCATATATTCGCATCCGTGGTCGCCCACTCCTTCTATCACGGCGTGAACTCCGCTGTTGCGGACGGCAAATCGTTCCCCCGCAATCCCCCTGAAATACGCTTCCCCTCCGGTAGCCCCGTAGAGAACCGTATTGCCGACCAGAATGTTTTCCTCAGGGACAAAGGTGGAGCGCCCGGGCGGATAGATAATAATTTTTCCACCCGACAATCCTTTCCCTACATAATCATTGGCATCGCCTTCCAGAATCAACGTGACACCATGGGACAGAAACGCACCAAAACTCTGGCCTGCGGAACCTGAGAATCTGATGGAGATCGTGTCTTCGGGAAGTCCCTTTCCACCGTACCGCTTGGCGATTTCACCGCTCAGCATCGATCCCACCGCCCGTTGTGTATTACGGATCGGAATATCCAGGCTGATTGGAGTCAAATGGCCCAATGCCGGACGACACCACTCGATCAACTGCCGATCCAGAACTTCTTCAATCCCGTGATCCTGGCTTTGGACGCATCGGATGGCGATGCGCGAAGGGGCATGAGGCTTGTGCAGAATATTGGAGAGATCGATCCCCCCGGCCTTCCAGTGGTCGATCGCCTCTTCGACATCCAGCATCTCCACATGACCGACCATGTCTTCCACACTGCGGAAGCCCAGGTCCGCCATAATTTCACGAAGCTCTTCAGCCACGAAGAAGAAGTAGTTAATCACGTGTTCAGGTTTTCCGGAAAACTTCCTGCGAAGAACCGGGTCCTGGGTCGCAACACCGACAGGGCAGGTGTTTAAGTGGCATTTGCGCATCATGATGCAACCCGACGCCACCAGAGGAGCTGTGGCAAATCCGAACTCTTCGGCTCCCAACAGTGCAGCGACAGCCACGTCTCTTCCCGTTTTCAGTTGCCCGTCGGTTTGGACAACGATTCGACCCCGCAGGTCGTTCAACACTAGCACTTGTTGAGTTTCCGCCAGTCCGAGTTCCCAGGGCGTGCCGGCATGTTTGATGGATGTGAGAGGAGACGCCCCTGTCCCACCGTCGTGGCCGCTGATCAAGACTACGTCGGCATGAGCCTTAGCTACACCGGCTGCTACCGTTCCCACGCCGACTTCCGCAACCAGCTTGACTGAGATCCTGGCCTGGGGATTGACATTCTTTAAGTCGAAGATCAGTTGAGCCAGGTCCTCGATTGAGTAGATGTCGTGGTGGGGGGGAGGCGATATCAATGTGACTCCTGGAGTAGAGTGCCGGACCCTCGCAATCACCTTATCCACTTTGTGTCCGGGTAGCTGTCCCCCTTCTCCCGGCTTGGCTCCCTGGGCCATCTTGATCTGGAGATCATCCGCATTCATCAGGTATTCGGCAGTGACCCCAAACCGTGCAGAGGCTACCTGTTTAATTGCACTCCGCCTCCAATCTCCGTTCGCGTCTCTGAGGAAGCGCTCGGGATCTTCACCTCCCTCACCCGTATTACTCTTGCCCCCGATTCGGTTCATGGCAATGGCCAAGTTCTCATGGGCTTCTTTGCTGATGGAACCAAAGGACATGGCTCCCGTCGTAAACCTCTTGACAATATCTTTAGCGGGCTCGACGTCTTCAAGTGAGATCGAACTTCCCTTTTTGAACTTAAACAAACCGCGAAGGGTGCAGAGATTCTTGCTCTGGTCGTTGATGAGCTTGGCGTATTGCCTGTAGGTCTGATAGCTTCCCTGGCGGACGGCATGCTGGAGATTGGCAACGGATTCAGGATTGAACAAATGGAATTCGCCCTCACGCCGCCACTGGTATTGCCCGCCCACGTCCAGGAGGCGATTTTCCTCGCGTTGACCCGGAAATGCCGACAGGTGGCGGAACAAGGCTTCCCGGGCAACTGTCTCGATTCCAACTCCCTCCACTCGTGAAGCAGTTCCCGTAAAATAGCGTTCGACCAGCTTACTGTTGAGACCGATCGCCTCGAAGATTTGAGCCCCGCGATAACTCTGAATAGTAGAAATCCCCATCTTGGCGATTACCTTCAACAGTGCCTTGTCGATGGACTTGATATAGTTCTTGTGAGCCTTTTCTACTGTGACTTCCTCCGGAAACAACCTTTGCTGAACCATGTCAGTCAGAGTCTCGAAGGCCAGATACGGGTTAACGGCACCGGCTCCGTATCCGATCAACAAGGCAAAGTGCATGGTTTCACGGGCCTCCCCCGTCTCCACCACTAAACCGGCCCTGGTTCGGATTCCTTCTCGAACCAGGTGATGGTGAACCCCGGAGGTCGCCAGAAGGCTTGGGATCGGGGCCCTATCATGGTCCACCGCTCGATCTGACAAAATCAGAATGCTATAACCCTCGCGGATTGCCCAGGAGGCTTTCTGGCAGAGATCCTCCATGGCGCGCTCCAGTCCCTTTTCTCCTTCGGCAACCGGGAATAAGGCGGGCAAAGTCATTGACCGAAAGCCGCCGACAGATATCCGACGTATCTTCTCTAGATCGGAACTTGTCAGGATTGGCGTCGACAAATGGACCATGTGGCAGTGTTCAGGGGTCTCAGCCAGCAGGTTCTGTTCACTGCCCAGGTAGGTATCGAGTGACATGACGAGTTCTTCGCGGATCGAGTCAATGGGAGGATTTGTGACCTGGGCGAACAACTGCTTGAAATAGTTGTAAAGCAGCTGAGAGCGATTAGAAAGCACAGCCAAAGGCGTGTCTGTTCCCATTGAGCCAACTGCTTCTTCCCCATCCTTGGCCATCGGTGTCATCAGCAGCCGCAAATCCTCGGTGGTGTACCCGAATGCTTTTTGACGAGTTATGAGGGTTTCAGAGTGCGGGGCTTCGGTCGTTTCAGGTTGAGGCAAATCCTTCAACCGGATCCGTCCCGCTTCAAGCCACTGCCGGTAGGGCTTTCGACGGACAATCTGCTCTTTCAGTTCAGAGTCATCAACGATGCGGCCCTGAATTGTATCGACCAGGAATATCCTTCCAGGCTGCAGTCGCCCCTTATAGGCAATTTCCTCAGGGCGAATATCCAGGACCCCGACCTCCGATGCCATGATCACCCGATTGTCTTTGGTCAGCACATACCGGGCAGGACGAAGGCCGTTCCGGTCCAGGACAGCTCCAATGCTTCTCCCGTCCGTAAACGCAATGGTCGCCGGACCGTCCCAGGGTTCCATCATGCAAGCGTGATACTCGTAAAAGGCCCGTTTTTCGGAGTCCATCTCCACGCCCGGCCCCCACGCCTCGGGGATCAGCATCATGATGGCGTGAGGCAAGGATCGTCCACCAGCCAGCAAGAATTCCATGGCATTGTCGATGGTGGCGCTATCGCTGCCGGTTTCGGTCAAGACAGGAAACAGCTTCTGGAGGTCATCGCCAAATAGTTCTGAGGCCATTGTCTCCGTTCTTGCTCTCATCCAATTCCGGTTTCCCCGCAAGGCATTGATCTCGCCGTTGTGAGCCAGATAGCGAAACGGATGGGCCAGTTTCCAGGAAGGGAAGGTATTAGTGCTGAATCGAGAATGAACCAGCGCCAGGGCACTTCGAATTGACGGATCTTTCAAGTCAAGATAGTACTGATCGATCTGGCGGGCCGTCAGCTGGCCTTTGTAAACAATGGTGACCGAAGACAGGCTGGGCACATAGAAGTAATGCGCGTCCTCGATCCCCAGGCGGTCCACTGTCAAAGAGGTCAGGCGCCGAATGACGTAAAGCATTCTTTCAAAATCAGCCTCGCTCTTTAGCTTGGGATTTTTCGCAATGAAAACTTGACGGATCACCGGCTCAGCCTGGTGGGCCACACTACCGATCGCCGAACTATCCACTGGAACTTCGCGCCATCCGAGTACCTCGTGGCCCTCTTTCCGCACAATCCAGCCCAACACATCTTCGCATTGCTGGCGATGTCTGGGGTTGGGAGGCAGAAAAACCATCCCCACGGCATATTCACCCGGGGGAGGCAATCTCAACCCAGTTTTGCGGCACTCTCGATTCAAGAACTCGTGGGGGATCTGCAGCAGGACCCCGGCGCCGTCACCGGATTCGGGATCGCAGCCACAGGCTCCCCGATGATTCAAATTCCAAAGTATCTCCAGTGCCTGCCGGATAATATGATTGGAGCGGGTACCGTCCACGTTCGCAACAAATCCGACACCGCAGCTGTCCCTTTCATTCAGGGGATCATACAAACCCTGTTTGAGCGGCGGGCCACTGTTATGGAACATTACTCAAGTCCTCAATTTCAACCAAATCCGGAACCCCCGATCACCGGTTCCACAAGTCCCAATCTTTGTCAACACTCCGTCAGCCCCTTCGAGTATGGTTTCGAGTGAAGGGACGCCTTCCCTCTGATGAGAGAAGCTTGCTGCTCTCAACGCTTGGCCTCCGGGGATCAGGTCAAAACTGTAGTGTCATTACCCAAGCGAAACTGGGCGGGAAAGATCGGCGGCAGTGTGTCGCACTCCACAGGAAGGAACACCTGGAACATCACCTGTTTTGCCCTTTCTCAAACTGCTGTTTTTTCACCCGGAAGAGACACTAAGATTCTATTGAAATCTAGCCATAAACATAAATATATATTTTTTATCATATCCATAAGAAACACTTATCGATAGTAAAGCGGGCTCGCCTGCCCTATCGGGTATGAGGTTCTTCCAGGTAA
>DATKMG010000751.1:0-4985 GCA_035541995.1 Terriglobia bacterium | reverse complement strand
TCACCACCATTCCACGATGAGATAAACGGCCACTATTCCCAGAGGGCCAAGAAACATGGTTCGCCAATCTCGTGCGGTTGGTTCCACCAGTGGTCGTATCGGCAAGCGCCCTTGATACCCGCGCAGAGTCATCGCCTCATACGTTCTCATTGCTTGGTCCATGGAACGAGCCACAACGGTGCCTGCGAGAACGCCCACAGATGAGAGAGAGCGACCCAAACTCGAGTACCCAAGGCGCAACCGCTGAGCTGAGGCTATATCAGCAGTCTGATCCAACAGCACAAATGTGTACCGGTATACGAGCAGAGCGATCTCCACCCATCCTTCGGAGATACGGAACCATCGCAGCGCACTGAAGATTTTATACGCCGGCGTCACGGAACTTAGCAGCAACATCACGCTGACCGCTCCCAGGACACGCGAACCAAGAAGCACGCCCCGCATCAGACCCTCCTGTGTCGGGACGAGCTTCCATCCTGCCACAGAGAATGACATGAGAGGAGTAGCGCCGGTCAGAAAAGTCTGTAAGACCACCAGAACCAGCACTATTCCCATCGGGGCCACAAGCCTTAATAGAACGAGTTTCACCGGCATACTCAACCAGAGCATCCCGGCCATACAAGAAACAAACACAAGAATCGGAAACAAAGCCTGTTTTGAAAAGACAACCGCTGCAATTAAAGTGAGCGCGATCACTATCTTCACGCGGGGATCTATACGCGTTAGAGCATTGTCTCGGCAGGCAAAAATATCAGAGAACAGCTTGAACATACTACGGATTCTTCACCTTGCTCGTCCGAGGCCCGAAAAGGTCCCGGTAGTAATAGCCCGCGACAAAGCCTCCCACGGACCCAGCGATTAGAAAAAAGAAAAGCTGGATGTCGCCTTCACCAAAGTTCAAAAAGGGCTCACTAGGGGGCCGGCCCGCATTTTCAGCAAACTTTTTCACCACAGCATCGTCAACGCCGGGCCAGTTACCTTCTGCGGCGACCGGACCGACAAGAACCACCAAACCCAGGGCAAATAAGAGCCCTCCGACGATAACAAACTTCCTCATGCTGCACCCCACTTGGCAGGCGTTACAAGAAATTCGGGGTGCCGGTTGTGGACCAAGCGATAAGCCCCGACACACAGAAACCCTTCCAGAACTCCCAGGGGGACCTGTGTAGGGACGAAGGCCAGCCCTATGGCCAAGAACATGGTTACGAAGGAGCCGTCACCATGGAGAGCTGTGGCAAGAAAAAAAGACGTCCCAGCATACACGGCCCAATCCGAAAGCAGCCCGGCCATGAAAGCAGCCACCGCCCAGGAAGCTCCAAATCGCCTGGCCAAAACAAAGACGCCATATCCTGTAAATGCTCCTATTACGCCCATCGACAGGATGTTCGCACCTAAAGTCGTTAACCCGCCGTGAGCGAGAAACAGTGCCTGGAGCAAGAGGGCAACACTCGTCACTACAATTGTTAACGTAGGCCCGATGAGAATCGCTGCCATGCCGGTTCCGCAAGGATGTGAGCACGTTCCGGCAGTGGGAACAGGAACAGGCATACAAGAAATCACAAAAACCGCAGCGCCCACAAGACCTACCATAGCCTTCAAATGCGGCTCTTCCTTGCTCCGAATTCGCAAATTGCGGAGCCCCCAGATCACGAACGGAGCAGCCAGCACAAACCAGAGAAAGGCCCACTGGACAGGTAAAATACCTTCCGAGATATGCATCGCATGGACCGGTCCCGAACTGAGAGCAAGCAGGGCGAATGCGAGTGTTACGAACCAAACTCGCGGCAGCCTCTCCATGTCAAATCTCCTTCCTAGCGACGCTCATCCTTGTTCCGACCGGCATACTTCGCGGCTTCTTCCGGAGGCAGCGCTACAAACTCATATTGTCCGGGCGGAACAGGATACATGCTCTTCGGCGGGAGCACCATATCCCGGACATCGCAACACTCTCTGGAATCGGCTATGCGCCTTTCGACCAGGTCTACCAGGACATCGTCAAATCCCAGGTTCTTGCCCAACACGACTCGCACGTGTGGAAACCGTCCGGCCATCTTCTGCATGACGGACGGTATATCAAGCACCATATGGAGACCTTCATGCAGAAAATAGGGTATGACAACCACATAATCTGCGCCCTGTTTCACACATTTCTCAAAAACTTCCGGAAAATGAGGCCCGAGACGTGACATGTAACAGATTTCCACTATGGAGTACCCGTATTTCTTCTTCAGACCCTCGGCCACCTTTTCCATGCTTTTTCCTGCCTCAGGCACTCGACTGCCATGCCCCAGAAGAATGACGGCGTCCCCATCGGACCTATCCGGAGTATTGCACTCCTGCCTGTTTGATCCATCATGCATTGAATTTCTCCCGATGTACAAAATCTGTCGCTCTTGTTTCGTAGAATTAGGCAGTTCGTGACTCAACCTCTGATTATTTCTTCCTCTTCTCAGCCGCCAAACCGCAGAGAGCATGAAGAGCACTGACAGCCAAGGGGCTCCCGCCACGCCTTCCTGCGACAGCCACATAAGGGACCCCGAGCGACATGAATTCATCCTTGCTTTCCGTCACGTGCACAAAGCCCACGGGCATGGCAATGACAAAGGCCGGTCTTATTTCTTCTTCCGAGATGAGCCTATTAAGCTCCATCAAAGCGACCGGCGCGTTGCCGAAAACAGCAATCCCTTTATCCAGGCCGGAACGAGCTTTGCGCACCGCGTAAAGTGACCTGGGTAGCCCTGCTTCGCGGGCAGCCGCCGCCACGTCCTCATCGGCCACGTGGCATATGAGGCTCTCAGGACTATATTTCTCGCATGCCGCCCTTAGTCGAGCGAGTGAGATACCGGCACGGATCATATTAGAGTCCACAAGAATGGGACATCCTCCGGTTAGAGCCATGACCGCGGCTTCGATAGCGTCATCCGAGAACCTGATGTGGTCAACCAGTCCGAAGTCAGCGGTCGTGTGTAACATTCGCTTAACTACCTGCCATTGTTCATGCGAGAACGGTCTCGACGGCGCTTCCTGCTCGATGATTTCAAGGGAACGTGCTTCAATGGCCTCCCCGCTCATGGGTTTATCGTAAAGAGCATGTATCAGGGAGATGCCTGACCGCTTTATTCGGCTGGAGTCTTCATTCATAGCGTAATGCCTGCCCTGTCATATCCCGGCTGCGCATACTGAAACAAAATGGTCTACCAATTCCGGTCTCGAGGCGAAATGTGCATGTACGTAGCTGGCCAGCACTTGACCGGCCTGAAAGCCTTCAGACAACACGTTGTCATCACGACGGCGAGCCATGCGATAAACCGATTTCCAACCTGTATTGCGGCAGGGATCGTCCAACAGTTCCGAGTAATGGAACTCGTGACCTCTGAAACTTCTTCCGCGTTTCCCGAAGAGAGAGTCTTCGGCGAGCGTCACTTCCACGTAGCCAAGCGATTTGAGCCGATCCTTCATCGCGGTCCATGCAGGCAAAAGCCCGGCAAGCTCATGGCGTTCCCCGTTCGTACGCTGGATACCCTGCGCGAGGTACATCAGCCCGCCGCATTCGGCATACAAAGGTCTGCCGGATGCTGCAAACCGCCTGATGGAATCCAGCATAACGCTGTTCTCTGCAAGAATGTCCGAGTATTCTTCAGGATAGCCGCCTCCCATGTAGATCGCATCAAGCGCTTCAGGAAGAGATTTGTCACTGAGAGGCGAGAAGTGAATCAATTCGCAACCTGCCGCTTCCAGTTTCTCCAGATTATCCGGGTAATAGAAATGAAAAGCCGGATCAAAAGCTAACCCGAGTCGCACATGTTTGTCGCAGAATACTCTCTCTTCATTGCAAGCTTCGGTTTGAATATCCGGCGCTGCTCGGGCGATTTCCCAAATAGCGTCCACATTCGCATGTCGTTCCAAAGCATCAGCCAGAGCGGACAGGACGCTTTCACTCAGTTGCCGGTCGTCCGCGGTCACCAGACCCAGGTGACGGCTCGGTAATTCGGGAAAACAGCCTCTCGGCAGCGCCCCCACCAGACCGGGAAGACCGAACGCGGAAAGCGATTCACCCAGCCAAAAACCATGTTTCTCAGAGCCGCAATGATTCGCTATAACGCCTGCTATGTTTAGCTGCGGCTGGAACTCGGTGTAGCCCTTGACCAGTGCTGCAAAACTCCTGGCAACGCCGTAGGCGTCCACTACCAATAGAATCGGGGCATTCAGCCAGGCTGCGATTTCCGCGGTGCTCCCTTCCGGAGTGACCGGATCGCTACCGTCGAACAGGCCCATCACTCCCTCAATAACTGCAATGTCTGCAGCGGCGGACCGCTCTACGAAAAGCTCTCGAACATAACGTTCACCGGTCATCCAGCCGTCCAGGTTGTAACATGACCTTCCCGAGGCAATACTCAGATATGTGGGATCCAAATAATCAGGCCCCACCTTAAAGGACTGGACGCGCAGACCTCGTTTCTTCATCGCACTGATCAAGGCCAGAGTCACGGAGGTTTTCCCTACCCCGCTACCGGTCCCCGCAACTATCACTCTGGGGCATGAGAACTTCAAACACTTCTCCTCTTCAGTTCTGCAAAGGGCTATTGCCGCGTCAACATAAACCTGATTGCCAAAAACAGCGCCAAGACCAGACCCGAGGTTACCAACAACAGCCGGTTCGCCTGGAGAGCGTGTTCCGGCGCCGGGGACATTAACGGATCGCCCAGCTTGGGCTTGTTCGAGGGGTTTCCCGAGTAGTAGCTTAACCCGCCAAGCTCGATTCCAAGAGCACCGGCGATTGCAGCCTCTGATTGACCGGCGTTCGGACTCGGATGTTTGAGACGGTCACGCAGGAATATCCGAAATGACCGGCCGGCATTCAACCCGAGGATTGCAGCGGCAACGGGAACGAGGACCGCTGTAAGCCGAGCGGGAATGAAATTGGCCAGATCGTCCAGCTTCGCGGATGCCCAGCCGAAATCCTGATATCTGGGGTTTTTGTAACC
>DATKMG010000750.1:0-14800 GCA_035541995.1 Terriglobia bacterium | reverse complement strand
TCCGCAATGAAGTCGGCAGGGAAATGGGCTTCAAAGCGTTCACGGTTTTCAAACGGATAATGGGTTTGGGCATAGGGCATGGCACCGCTTTCGAACCAGCAATCCAGCACTTCTGGAATCCGACGTAACGGAGCTGTACCTCGGGAAGACGGGATCTCGATCTTGTCCACAAAATGCTTGTGCAAATCTTCGATATGATGGCCCGAGAGTTGTTCCAATTCTGCAACTGATCCAATGCAGACAGTCTCCGCCCCGTCGGAAGTCCTCCACACCGGCAGGGGTGCCCCCCAGTAGCGATTCCGCGAGATGGCCCAGTCTCGCGCACCTTCTAACCACTTGCCAAAACGGCCATCTCTCAAATGCTCTGGTACCCAATGAATTTGCCGGTTTGCGGCCAATAGTCGGTCCCGCATCTGTTCGACCCTGACAAACCAGGTCGAGACGGCCCGGTAAATCAGGGGTGTGTCACAACGCCAGCAATGAGGATAACTGTGCTGTATCGTGGAACGATGCACCAGGCTCCCTTGTTCTTTGAGCTTTCGGATGATGTCATTGTCGGCTTCTTTCACTTCGCGGCCTGCGTAGTCCGGAACGGCAGGAGTAAACCGGCCTTCGTCATCGACAGGACAAACTGTGGGCAATCCGCTTTTCTGTCCGATCGCGTAGTCATCTTCACCAAACCCCGGGGCGATATGGACCACTCCCGTCCCATCTTCGGTAGACACAAAGTCTGCCGTGAGTACCCGAAAGGCTCCTGCTGCCCGATGGTCCACGAAATAGGGGAAAAGAGGCTCGTACTCCCATCCTTCCAGGTCCGTGCCGGGGATTTCTTTCAGTACCCGATAGGCGTCCCCCTGACGGTAATAGGTTTCGAGGCGGTCCTTGGCCAGATAGTACGCATCGTTCTTATCCTGGACCTTTACATAGCGAATTTCCGGCCCCACCGCCAATGCCATGTTGGAAGGCAATGTCCAGGGTGTGGTCGTCCAGGCTAATATATATTCGTTCGGAAATCCCCGCCGGCGGAATCGTACTGTGATCGCCGGATCACTGACCTCTTCATAGCCCTGGTTTGTTTCAAAGTTCGAAAGCGGAGTGGCACAGCGAGGGCAATAAGGGAGGATCTTATTGCCCTCGTATATCAGTCCTTTGTCCCACAATGATTTGAATACCCACCAGATCGACTCCATGTATGCCTTGTCCATGGTCTTGTAGTCGTGGTCGAAATCGACCCAGCGGCCCATGCGGGTGATGATCTGCCGCCATTCGCGCGTATAGCGCAGGACAATACCTCGGCACTTTTCATTGAAGACATCGACCCCCAGCTTTTCAATGTCGCGCTTGCCACTGAGTTCGAGCTCTTGCTCCATCTCGTACTCTACTGGAAGACCATGGCAATCCCAGCCAAAACGACGTTCAACGAAATGTCCCCTCATGGTTTGGTAACGAGGGACAATATCCTTGATGGTGCCGGCGAGCAAGTGACCGTAATGTGGGAGACCAGTGGCAAAGGGGGGGCCGTCGTAGAACGTGTACTCTTGACTAGCCATCCGTTGAGCCAGCGATTCCTGGAAGATTACTCGGTCATCCCAGAACCTCAGGACTTCCTGTTCCAGCCCAGGGAAATCAACTTTGCTAGAGACCGCCTTAAACATGTTTCCGTCCATATATTCGTAGTTTGGCCTCGGATTGAAGGCGCAGACCCTTTCGAAACTTAGATCGCTCCGTCTCCCCTGCCCGGTTGGCCATGCTTACAGAGAACCCCTTCTCCTCACCCACCTGAATTGACCTCCTGCGTATCAGCGATTCAGAATCTTCTATTGTTAAGCGATACCTACCGGCATTCTAAGAGTCGGGACGGGAGGCAATCCGCTGGATAATGTTACGGATTTGGCCGCCAGTCAAGTCGAACCAGCACTCCCCATCTCATATTTTCAGGCACGCCAGCCCTGGATTTTGTCTCCATAATCACCTTGTTGCATGCCGCGGCAAGCAGCAGGACAAAGAAACTGAAAGCCTATGTCTAAAAGGGGAATGGAGACAATACCATCAGGGTCGCCCGTTTTGCCTCTATTCGACGGTCACAGACTTAGCCAGATTACGGGGTTGGTCGACATCGCAACCACGGCGTATCGCGATGTAATAGGCGAGAAGCTGGAGAGGCACAATCTCCAGGATAGGCAGCAGCAGATCGTTGCTGGGGGGGACCTCTATATGGTAGTCAGAGGCTTCGATGGCCTCCTTGTTGAAGGGGGTTACTACCGAAATCACTATGCCCTCCCGCGCTTTAACTTCCTTGATGTTGCTGAGGGTCTTCTCGTAGAGTTGAATGGAATGCGGGTTATTGATGTTGCTGGTAGCCACCACGACGACTGGCAGGGTTTCGTCGATTAGCGCATTCGGTCCATGTTTCATCTCTCCGGCGGGGTAACCCTCAGCATGAATATAGGAAATCTCCTTGAGCTTCAGAGCCCCCTCCAGAGCGACTGGGTAGTGAATGCCACGGCCCAGGAAGAGAAACTCGGTATGCCGAAAGAAAGTCTTGGAGAGCTCATCAAGATACTCGATCTTGCCAAAGATGGAGTCGATTTTGTGAGGGAGCTTGGCTAGATCCTCGATGTATCCTTGGATCTGGTCGTGGGTCAGTGTCTCGCGAAGATCGGCCAGGTAAAGTGCGAACAAGTACAGGGACGTCAACTGCGTGGTGAAGCTTTTCGTGGCCGCCACGCCGATTTCCGGACCCGCATGCGTGTAAAGGACTCCATCGGCATCCCGGGTGATCATGCTGCCCACCACATTACAGACTGCGATGTTGCGGGCTCCCTTCTGTTTGACTTCCTTCTGAGCCGCCAGCGTATCAGCCGTCTCCCCTGATTGGCTAATCAAGATGGCCAGCGTATGGGGAGGGACCACCGGGTCCCGATAACGGAACTCGGATCCATAATCAACCTCCACCGGAATTCGAGCCAAACTCTCGATCATAAACTTGCCGGTCAGCGCTGCATGCCAACTGGTCCCGCAGGCGATCACCCGCACATTTTCAAGACCGCGCATTTCCCGTTCAGGAATCTTCATCTCATCCAGTATCACCTTTCCCGTATCCCGGGAAATCCGGCCCAGTGTCGTGTCTCTGACTGCACGCGGCTGCTCATGGATTTCCTTGAGCATGAAATGCTTGTAGCCGCCCTTTTCAGCCATGATCGGATCCCAGGTGATACGCTGAGGTTTCAGCTCTACTGGGGTTCCTTCCAGGGTACTGAGCCGTGCCTCACTGCGAGTCAGAACTACCATTTCATGATCGCCCAGGAAGACGACATCGCGCGTATGTGCCAGGATGGCTGGAATATCAGAGGCTACAAAAGACTCTCCCTCCCCTAAACCAATTACGATGGGGGGCCCCAAGCGCGCGGCGACTATCTTGTGGGGGTCGTGAACGGATATAATCACAACGGCATAAATCCCGGTCACTTCACGCAGGGTCTTCCGGACAGCCTCTTCCAGAGGAACACCTGGGGGAGTGGAATACTTCTCCACCAAGTGGGCAATTACTTCTGTATCGGTTTCCGTCAGGAAGCTGTGGCCTTCAGCTTTCAGAGTTTTCTTCAGTGCTAAATAGTTCTCGATGATCCCGTTGTGGACAACCACGATCTTCCCACGGCAATCCCGGTGGGGGTGGGCGTTTTCTTCGGTGGGCCTGCCGTGAGTTGCCCAGCGGGTATGGCCAATCCCGTACGTTCCATTACAAGGGTTGGCCTCCAGGACCTCCTCCAGGTTCCGGAGCTTTCCCGAAGCACGTCGAATATGAAGCTGGGTTCCATCCACAACGGCAATGCCAGCCGAATCATATCCCCGGTATTCCAGCCGCTTCAGCCCATCGATGAGAACGGGCACGACCGGTTTCGCTCCCAAATAACCCACAATGCCACACATAGGATTACCCTTTTTCAGATTGCTCTTTCCGCTTTTTCACCCATTCCGGCTTGATCACTTGCTGGGAACGGGCAATGGCCAGAGAGTCTTCTGGAACCTCCTGGGTAATAGTCGAACCAGCTGCCACATAGGCTCCCTTATGGACAATAACCGGCGCCACCAGTTGCGAATCACTCCCGATAAAGGCACGGTCTTCGACGATAGTTGGATATTTCTTGACCCCGTCGTAATTGCACGTAATTGTCCCAGCACCGATGTTCACATCTTTACCGATCTGGGCATCACCCAGGTAGCTGAGATGAGAGGCCCTGCTCCCATCGCCCACCGAAGTTTTCTTCAGTTCAACAAAATTGCCGATCTTCACATCCTTCCCGATTTCGACCTCTGTCCGTAAGTGAGCAAAGGGGCCGATCTGACTTCCCGAGTGAACATGGCTGTTCGCCACGACCGAAGAGTCCAGGACCACTACGTCGTCTTCTATAACTGACTGGGAGATTCGCGCATGCGGGAAGATCTCACACCCTTTGCCAATACAAGTGCGCCCCTGAATGTGAACATTGGGGTGAATGATTGTGTCCGGGCCGACACAGGCTTCAGGCGAAATATAGGTTGAGGTCGGGTCAATCAGCGTGACGCCGTCCAGCATCAGCTGCCGGTTCTTCCTTTCGCGCAAGGTTCTTTCTAACTGAGCAAGTTCTACACGACTATTGACCCCCGACACTTCGGTCGGGTTGTCACAGATCACCGCTAGAACTTTCCGGCCTTGGTCCCGCAAAAGACCGACACAGTCTGTCAGGTAGTATTCCCTTTGTGCGTTACTTGCTGAGAGGCGATCGACCACTACGGCCAGATCGGGAATCTGAAAGCAGTAGATTCCAGTGTTGATCTCCCTGATTTTACCTTCCTCAGGCGAAGCGTCCTTTTGTTCGACAATTCGCTCGACCTCTCCTATGGGATTTCGAACGACTCGCCCATACCCGGTAGGGTCCTCGAGCACCGTGGAGAGCAGAGTTACACTGGCTTGCCCTTCGTCATGATGGTTCACAAGCTTGTTCAGGGTCTCAGCGGTTATCAGCGGAACATCTCCGGATAAAACCATTAGACTGCCAGGACGGCTTTCCCAAAAAGGCTTGGCCAACTGGACGGCATGGCCGGTACCCAGTTGGGGGATCTGTACAATGAAATGCACTGGATAATCAGCCAGTGCGGCTTGGACCATTTCGAATTCGTGGCCCACGACGATTCCGACGCTGGAAGGACTTAATTTCTGCGCCACCTTGAGGACATGAGCGACCAGGGGAGACCCTGCCAATTGATGCAGAACCTTCGGCCTGGACGATTTGAATCGCGTCCCCTTTCCGGCGGCCATGATTAAAAGAGTCAGATTACTCATGAGTCACACGACGGGTTCGAAACGGGATTGTGAGATGAGATTGGATTGTTTGGATGCGAGATGGACCTCAGATATCGCTTGAGCCAGCTTAATGGGATCGTGCCGTACCTTCTCATCAACTGCCAACAGATCCTTCAATACAATTTTCACCCCAAAGGCCTTCATCCGATCGAGATCCGTTTCAATCTGGGTGGCCTGTTCCCCCAAATAGTTCTGCCGCTGCAGCTGTGAAATAGGTGTGAGATTGCAGAGGACGTAGTCAAACGGAAAGTCCGAGATGTGTTCCTTGATGGCCTCCAGATGATCCGATGCCGAGAATCCCAGGGTCTCCCCGAGTTGCGTCATGAGGTTGGCGATATAAATCTTAGTGGCGGAAGACTTCCGAATCGCTTCTGGGATACCCCGGACCAACAGGCTGGGTAAAAGACTGGTGTAGAGCGATCCAGGCCCCATGGTGACGATCTCGGCCTCAGCAATGGCCTCCAGAGTCTCGGGAAGAGGATCACAACTCTCGGGGAAGATCGAAACTCGACGAATGCGGACAGGAGATCGGCCAATCAGGGACTCACCAAAAATCGCCGCACCATTCTCCAGTTCCGCAATAAGGCGCACATCAGCCATCGTCGAAGGGAGAATGCGACCCTGGATGGCGAGAACTTCGGTTGACAACCGGATGGCTTCGAGGAAGTCTCCCGTCACGTTTGCCAGTGCAGTGAGGAACAGATTCCCAAAACTGTGCCCTTGCAAGTCTCCTCCTCCGCTAAAGCGATATTGAAAGAGCTTTGACATCAGAAGTTCATCTTCGGAGAGAGCTACCAGACACTTTCGAATGTCGCCCGGAGGCAAGATTTGAAACTCTTCCCTAAGCCTTCCTGAACTGCCACCGTCATCCGTAACTGTCACTACGGCAGTCAGTCGGTCAATGGCAAATGGGCCGGCACTAAGAGCATCGCCACGACGGTTCTTTTTGACATAATGTTTAAGACCCAATAGCAGGTGGGCGAGGCCCGATCCGCCGCCGATGGACACAGTGTTGATTGCAGGTTGATTCCAGGTATTCACTGAAGCTCTTTCGGGATATCAGGCCAAAAGCTTTAATGCGATCCAAGACTCAAGGCTAAACCAGTGTCTAGCTATGAGGCAATAGGGTTCAGGCGCTCAGGGAAAATGATGGAAATAAAGCGGGCGTCCTGCATGAGCGGTTCAAAATCTGAATCATGCTGCGCGAGATAGCGATTGTCGGGTCTCAACTGGATGGCGGCCTTCAAGGATGTGAGAGCATTGTCGAGATCCCCGGTTCGACAGCTCAAGGCAGCTATTGCGTAAATTACAAAGTCACTTTGGGGATTGAGCTTAAGCGCTTTTTGATAATGATCGCGAGCTTCTTCATACCTTCCCTGGTTCATCAAGGCTACCCCCACGTCATAATGCTCCTCGAGGGTTTTCGGCGCAGAGGGCCTGCGAGCCATCTTCTGTTCACAGAGTCTCAGATGTGTTTTCACTCTTTCTTGGATTTCCTTGTCATCAGGATTGGTGCCAATGATCTTAATGAAGATGGTCCTTGCGCCTTCAAAATCTTGAGAATACATTAACTTAATCGCAGATTCGTACTGCCTTAGTGCGGCAGATTTCGCAGCACTCAACACGGGGTTTCGAAGAGACGTTTGCCGGGCCAGCAATGTTTCACGGGGGGCACCCTTCTTGTTTCTGACCGCTATCCTTTTCTTGGCCGTGACAATTTTGTGCTTGGTCATTGAGGTTTTCTTGAGCCGGAACACTGCTCTTCGCCCCTTCAGCCCAGCTTGAGTGTCTTTAGAGAGCCCATTTTTCTGGCGGACAGCAGAACTTGTCACCAACCGCGAACCCCGTTTTTGAGCTCCGCTCTTCCTCACGTCGGATGCTTTTCGCATTCTTCATCCTCACATAGGTGGCCTTTTGTCCTGCTTGGTACCGTAGCTCGCCTAATCCCCTGATTTATGAACAATCTACCAAATTCTGCATCTCTTTGGTTCCAATATACGTGGCGGGTGGGCATGGGAAATAGCCAGGATGAGAAAATCATTTCATCAACGGAAATCTATGTATAGCAGGAAAACCCTTTCCCGTCAAGAGACCGCTCAGGAACAGGGTTGATGAAAATCTTCCAAGAATTCCTAAAACAGTAAAGTCACAAGGCATTTCCGTCGATTTACAAGGCCGTAGAAACCTGTTGCAGGGCGAATCGGTTGTGTGCTATAAGCCATGGATTGCTTAGTAAGGGCATAGTTATCTTATTGAAATCAATCAATTATGGAAGACCATCCCTTGGAAAGCCCGAAGTTGCATGAAAGTCCGGGCAACCTCCAATCGCGACTCCAACTTGATGGTAGGATGGGCTGACAAATGACCAACGCTGACATGATCATGTAC
This sequence comes from Terriglobia bacterium, assembly GCA_035541995.1. GTDB lineage: Bacteria > Acidobacteriota > Terriglobia > Versatilivoradales > Versatilivoraceae > DATKMG01. The sequence continues at coordinate 7,068 of DATKMG010000750.1, read as the reverse complement.
GAGGAGGAGTATCAGCGCATCAAAGTGATCATTGCCCGGCTTCGGTCGGATTCCAACGCCAAGTTGGTCTTTCTGGTAGACAAAAACGGGCAGCAGATTGCCGCTCAAGGGGACCTGGAGAATCTAGACGCCACCTCACTGGCATCTCTAACCGCTGGAAATGTAGCTGCTACAGACGGATTGGCCAAGCTCATTGGAGAAAAAGAGTTCTCGATCCTCTTTCACGAGGGGGAGAGAGACAATATCCATATCTCCATTGTGGCTCAGCGAGTCATTTTGGTGGTCATTTTTGACAGCCGTTCATCTTTGGGACTGGTTCGGCTTCGGGTCAGAAAAGCCTCACAGGAATTGACCGAGGTTTTTGAGAAGATTGTTAGGAAGATCACCCTCGAAAAAGAATCAGGCCGACCGGAGGTGGAGTCTCCCTTTGCGGAAATCACCGACGATGATATCGACAGCCTGTTTGCGCATTAGATTCGATTCGGAGGGCACCCGCGGCCATTCGACCTTCGAAATTGAACTTTTGGGGAAGAGTGCGATTTACTGATCAGTCTGGCTACTGCTCTGACGAGGGAATAATCAGTCTTGACATTCATCAACTACGCTTCCCGAGAGATTAATTGCAAGATCGTCTACTATGGCCCGGGATTGGGGGGGAAAACGACGAACCTCCAATATGTCTACGACAAGACAGCCCCAAATGCCAAAGGCAAGATGATTTCGCTAGCAACAGAAACTGACCGTACTCTGTTTTTTGATTTCCTGCCGTTAGAATTGGGAACGGTCCGAGGTTTCAAAACAAGGTTTCATCTTTATACGGTTCCCGGCCAGGTATTTTACGATGCCAGTCGCAAATTGATTCTTAAGGGTGTAGATGGCATCATTTTTGTGGCGGATTCCCAGATCGAACGAATGGACGCCAACACCGAGAGTGTGAGTAACTTGGAACAGAATTTGAAGCTACAGGGCTATGATCTCATGAAGATCCCATATGCCTTGCAATTAAATAAGCGGGACCTTCCCCATATTGTTTCGGTCGAAGAAATGAAACGTGAGTTGTTACGGAAAGGCGAGCCGGTCATTGAGGCCGTTGCCTCTTCTGGAATTGGTGTGTTTGACACTCTAAAGGCAGTTGCCAAACAGGTCCTCATCGAACTGAAGAAGGGGTAGCGGTCTCACTCCCATTCCTTCCCACTGTTTTTTCCACATCCTTCAATGCTTCTTGCAGCACCGTCGGGTTCCAGCTAAAGTTGGAAAAGGAGATTGGCCCGGTTAAATTGAAATCTCAAGGATCTCGCCATTAGACTCTGATGATTAGGCATCGACGCACCAGTTGGCAGCACGCTCTGAGAGGGATAAGCGGGCCGAAATACTTTCCGATTAAATGGAGATTCTCATTCTTGTGGTTAAGCATTTGCCTGCTAGTGTGGCTTTCATCAGTTATCCAGGCTGTTGGGCAGACTCCGGAATTCCCCTCAGACACTTCAAGGGTCCTTCGAATCCATAAGTATGATCTACTCAACGGACTGAAAACCTTCGTGGTACAGCAGGATGAAGCTGCCGAGGTGGCGGTTGCTCTGTTAATAAAAGCAGGATCGGTGGCAGATCCGCCTGAAAAGAACGGCGTTGCGAATTTAGTCGCCCAAATGCTGCTGATGGCGAACCCGAGGAAGTCCAATGAACAATGGCTCGAAGAAATTCAGGCCCTGGATGTCGATTTTAAGATCACGCTTGAACCGGAGGCCACTCTTTTTGAAGCCACCGTTGCCCCGAAGAATCTGGAGGCTTATCTTTCTTTGCTGAACATCCTAATCTTGTACCCGCGCTTTCAATCGGAACGGTTCGAACCGGTCAAACAGACCCTGATTAAGGGTCAACTGGGAAATCAGCAGATCATGGAACTTGCCGAACAGCATTTCCGGCAATTGGTTTTTGGTCGTCATCCATATGCAAGAAGCCTTCGCGGAGATCCGGAGTCGCTCAAGGCGATTCGCGTTGAAGATCTGACGAGTTTCTACGGTTCTTATTACATCCCCAACAACGCCGCGTTGGTCATTGTCGGGAACGTTACTCCTTCCGAAGTCATTCCATTTGTCAGAGAAAAATGGGGCGGATGGACCAAGGGGACTAGACCCGGATACTTTTTCCCAAAAATCGGCGTCCGCGACAATTACTCTGTGCAGATTGTCCCCAAGAAGGACGCCGACTGGGCCGGGTTGATTTATGGGCATGTAGCTCCTCCGCGCGCGACAACCGACTATTTCAGCCTGACGGTCCTCAACATGGTTTTGGGAGGGCTCGGACCCAGCTCACGCCTCGCTGCAGAATTCGAACGCCGGCACCTTAGTTTTCAACGACTCCAAAGTCTCTTCCTCTTTCATGAGGCGGGAGGAGAATTCCAGGTTACAGCGTCAGTCCCCAACGAGTCGGTCTCGCAGGCTTTGCAGACCATCTCTGATACCATTGAAACTCTCAAACAACAGCCCGTGAAAGAAGCGGAAATGAGGGCAGCCCAGAATGCCTTGGTGAACGAATTTGCCGCAGGCTTGAAGATTCCAACTCGCGTGGCCGACCATGTGGTACACATGGAACTCTACGACTTGGCCAGCGACTACCTGTTGGCCTACCCCAAGAGGGTTGAGCAAATTTCTGTGGAGAGGTTGCAGGAGGCGGCGAGGACTTATCTGGACCCGTCTCGGGCCGTAGCAGTCGTCGTCGGGGATACTGATAGACTGCCTCGAGACCTGGACAGACTCTCAACCCAGGTTTCGGAGAGTGGTTCCAGAGCGGAACAAAAATAGTGAATGAAGGAAAAAGGAACACTCGATCCAGGCTGGAGTTAGGACGTAGCTGGCACGGCGTTCAAGACGGTCTTCACATGTCTGGGAATCTCCCCCTCAAGAGGCTTGGAACACTATGCAAAGACCTTGCCTCGGGGGGCCTGTGAATGAGCTTGAGCTGAGTCGTTCGCGCCACACTGACAAAATATCAGAGGAGAGCGTTGGGCTTCGATCTTTTTGCCGGCGATTTCTCCTTACCGTCTCAAAGGTGAGAAAGCCGGCTTAGTACCTCGTAGCAGCATTGGGACCGTACGGACCCTGATACTTACGGAGATAACGAAGAGAGTATTCAGGGTCAGCTGTTCGAATTTCGATCTTCCTCAATTTGCCGTCCCGCTTGGCATTTGTTGAATGATATTCAACCTGGTACTGACTGCGGAATTCTGAATAGAATTTCTCCAGCCATTGTTCGCCCGCATCTGGTGAATCCACGAAAGCTACGTTCCCTCCTGAAGCCTCGGCATAGATCGACAAAGGGGATCCTCGCATATTAACTGATTTGAGCCGGTCGAATATCCCGCCAAAGCCTTGGGTTCCGCCAATACCCAGTGCATAGACTGGATAACGGAATCTGGCGATGTGTTCCATCGTGGCCCTGCCAGCAATATCACGCCCAGGCGAAATCAACAAAAGGCCACGTTTAGAATTTCTGGCTTCTCTGAGCTTGATGAGTCCCAGGTCCACAGCAAGTCCAGTTCGGGATTGACCGCCTGCTCCGAGTTTTTCAAGAGGATCGTCCAAGTAATCCTCCGGAGAAATATAATCGATGACTTCCTGGGACTCATCACTAAAGGAATTCACAAAAATTTCGTCGGGGCTTTTCATCTTCTGGGCTAGAGACTTAACCCAGCCGAGGGCTAAATTGGTACCTCCCGCCCCCATGCCGCGGCTGATATCGACGAGAATACCAATCGATACCGGTACATCCTTTTCGAACTTCAGGAAGGTGATTGTCTGAGGGGACTTGTCCTCCAGAACCTGAAAGTCCTTTTGTGTCAGAGTCTCTATAGACTTTCCACCCTTGTCAAAAACGGAGAAATAAAACGAGACGACAAGGGGGTCTTCCTTAACAGGGTTGCCGGAGGGCCGTCCCTTCAAAGGCAAGCATAGCCAGAGTCCCAGTGGAATGATAACTAGGCTTGAGATGAGGTACAATCGCCACCCGGAAGTCACCATTCTAGCGCACCAAAGATTCAGTGTCGGGAGAGCCACCTCTAACCTCCTCGAGTTCAAAATATCAGACCACCATGGCAGGGTCAAGGAGACCATTCAACAAACGGGGTAGAATTCTAGGGAGCGTGCAGAAAACGCCCTGCCTTTCAGACCCAATCCTACTGTCCAACTTTTCAATGCCGCATCTGCCTGTCGATTTGGAAAGACTCAATTCTGAAATCCGGCCTTCAAAAAAAGGGAAGGGGCCGGGACTTGCCCGGCCCTTGAGGGATGAAGCACGCAGACGCGACACGCGGATGGCTGGGTCTCGCGTCAGCCTATACCAGGCGAATGTGCAATTATTTAGCCAAAACCCACTTCTCAGCCTATCGGGGGAATCTCTCTCGATTCAACGATTCGAGCTACTGACACGGCACTTGTTGAATGAGGCGGCCTTCAGGGTTGCACTCTAAATGACAATTTTGTCAGCTTGGGAGTGACAGACAGTGTCATAGAAAGCCAGGGTTTCTGCACGCAGAGAGTCCATCTGATCTGAAAGCGAATGGGACTCAAGGGCCAGCGAAAGGTGCGTTCCAAGTGGGTTCAGACCAGAGACCGCAGGGGCATTCAAAAAAAGAAAGGGCAGCCTTGGCTGCCCTGCGACCGAGAGAATGGGTGGTTTACTTCTTTCCTTTATTCACGGCAGTCTTCAGTTCTGCACCGGGAGAAAACTTGGCCACCTTCTTGGCAGGAATCTTGATCGGTTTCCCGGTTTGGGGATTCCGGCCAGTCCTGGCACTCCGTGCCCCAACTGAAAACGTGCCGAAGCCCACCAGAGTCACACGTCCACCCTTCTTCAGTTCTCCTTCGACTCCAGACAGCACCGAATTGATAGCGGCATCCGCCTGAGTCTTGGCAATTCCCGCGTCCTTTGCGATCTTCTCAATTAAATCTGCTTTGTTCACGTTGTCCTCTCCTTTGACAGATCATTTGGCTGAAATCGTCCCCTGACATGCGCGCCAGAGTTATACAATAGCGAAATCCGCTTGTCAAGCCATTTCCCGAAGATTTCTGCTGGAGAAGCCCCATTTTTCGAGCTTCTTCCGAGGCAGCCCTGTGTCATCCTACTTTGAGGTGGCCCAATTTCTTCTGTTGACACACCTGTTCCAAATTTCCATAATCAGGTTATCTGTTTCAGTGTTCGTTCTTCCCTTTTTGAATCCCGCAGGTAAAGACCAGAGTCTCTTGAGGGGTAATGTTCCAATGAAAAAACATACTGTGATTTCCACTATGATGTTGTTCGGCGGCCTTTTGGGGCTTCTCTGCACTTGTGCGGACGACTTGATCGCCCGGCAGGAAGAAAAGAAAGGGACAGAAGAGCCGGTATTGTCCCTCGAGGATGCGGAGAAACAAGCCGCCAAGCCGAAGGGCGAGGGAGAGTATACCAAGGAGGAATATGAGGAATTTCAGAAGCATTTGAACAATCCTGATCTCAAAGCACGGGCCGAAGGGTTAATCCAATTCATCAAGGCTCATCCCAAGTCGAAGCTTGGCGAATACGGGATGACAGTTGTCCCTACGATTCTGCCCCAGTTATACGAGCAAAAGAATATGAGTGCATTGGGCAGCGTGGCGGAGAGTTTTTTGGAACTGAAACCCGAAGATCTGGCCGCGTTGGGATATGCGGTAGAGGCCTTTTATTCCGAGAAAGACTACACCAAGGCCGCTAAGTATGGAGAAGCTCTGTATGAAAAAAAGCCGACAGTGCAAATTGCTCAGCTCTTGGCCCAGTCATATGATCAGCTGAAGAATGAACCTAAGTTTGCCGTGTATGCGGAGAAGTGTACGGCAGAGTTACCGGCCAAAGACAGCTTTTATTACTCGGTAAAGTTGGCTCATTACTATGTGACTACCCGCAAAGACGTGGGAAGAAGTGCTGCACATTTTCAAAAGGTCTTGGCTGCTTACGGAGAAGAGGTTCCTCCCGGTTACAACGCTACTAGTTGGGGTCAGGAAAAGGCATTTGCTTACTCAATCATTGGCAGGAATGCTTTTGACAGGAAGCAGTTCGGAGCTGCCGTAGCCGCCTACAACAACAGCCTGAAACTCTTTCGACAGAATGATGAGGCTTTTTACTATCTGGGAATGAGCTACTGGGGGGCGAACGAAACGTTCGACGCCCTAAAGGCGTTCGCCAAGGGATATTCACTGAACAAGCCGTACTCCAAGATGTGTCGGGAGCGGATGGAAATCCTTTATAAAGGCCTCCACAATGGCTCGCTGGAGGGGCTCGATTCCGTTGTCCGAGCAGCAGCAGCGGAGATGAAATAAGCGAGGTGTGTCATTGGAGCTCGGTGTCATTGGGTACGGCCGCTTTGGCCGATTGGCTGCCACGATTCTAAGGAAGGATTTTGCTCTTTTCGTCTATGACAGAAGGCCGATTCCTTTGGAGGAAGGCATTCACTTTGTTCCGCTGGCGGAGGCCGCGAGGAAGCCTGCCCTTTTGCTCTGCGTTCCCATCTCTGCCATCCAGGCAGTTTCCCTGCAATTAAGACCATACTTGACCCCGGGCCAGCTGGTCCTGGATACCTGTTCTGTCAAGGAAAAGCCTCTTCGTTTGATGAAACAAATCTTTCCGCGAGGAGTAAACGTACTCGGAACTCATCCCTTGTTCGGACCAGACAGCGCGCGGCAGGGAATCGAGGGGCACAAAATCGTCTTGTGCCCCGGCAGAGGCGCCCAGCAGCAGAAGGTGGCACGGTATTTGAAATCTTTGGGGCTGAAAGTGATCGTCACAAGCGCTGCCAACCATGACCGGCAAATGGCCCGCACACAGGCTCTATTCCATTTCTTGGCCCGGGGAGTAGCGTTAATGAAAATCAGGCCTGGCCCAATTTCAACCCCTGGACCGTCCAGGATGTTCGCGGAATTCCAGGATGTGCAGAACGATTCACCTCAACTGTTCCGCGACATGCAACTGGAGAACTCCTTCTCGGCACATCTGCGAAAGAAACTCATAAACACCCTAATCCAGGTCGATCGCAAGCTCACCAGAGATTAGAGACTGGCAGGATTG